>NZ_RZSB01000115.1:0-11281 GCF_004023285.1 Mesorhizobium sp. M2A.F.Ca.ET.067.02.1.1 | reverse complement strand
GGCTATAGCCGGCGATCCCATGCTAGCCGACCGCGTGCTGGTCGCCGAGCCCTGGGATATCGGCCCGAACGGCTATCAGCTCGGCAATTTCCGCCCGCCCTATCTGGAATGGAACGACCGTTACCGCGACGATGTCAGGCGCTTTTGGCGCGGCGACGCCGGCGCGATCGGTGAGCTGGCGACACGGCTTGCCGGCTCCTCCGACGTATTCGGCAGGGACGGCCGGCCGACGACCCGAACGGTCAACTTCATCGCCGCGCATGACGGCATGGCGCTCGCCGATATCGTCGCCTATGAGCGCAAGCACAACGAGGCCAATGGCGAACAGAACCGCGACGGCCATAACGACAATCTGTCCTGGAACAACGGCGCCGAAGGCGAGACGGACGACGAGGCGATCAGCCTGGCCCGCTCCAACGACCGGCGCGCGTTGCTCGCCACCCTCTTTGCCTCGCGCGGTACCATCATGCTGACCGCCGGCGACGAGTTCGGCCGCACGCAAAAGGGCAACAACAACGCTTATGCCCAGGACAACGCCATCACCTGGCTCGATTGGGCCGGCCGCGACCAGGCTCTGGAGCGATACGCAGCATCGCTGGCCACGCTGCGCCGCGCCTTCCCGGTGCTGGCGGATACACGCTTCCTGACCGGTGAGCCCGCCGGTGGTGGAGAATTTCCCGACGTCGCCTGGCTCACCGAGACGGGCGTACCGCTCGGCGAGTCCGACTGGAACGATGCCGGCCGACATCGCCTCGTCATGCTGCTTGGCGATAGCCAGGGCGAGCGCCTCGCGATCCTCGTCAATGGCGACCGCCGCCAATGCGTCTTCTCCTTGCCTGCGCGCGAGGGTTTTGAATGGCGCCCCGCAATCGAAGCGCAGCCTGACGACATCGCGCGACCGCTCTCCGGACGCAGCGTCAATTTCATGATCGAGCAACGTGCCGCTAAAGCGCGCAGCAGGAAGGGTTCTAATGGCTGACGAGAATGCGGAGCGGGGGAGTGAATGGTGGCGCGGCTGCGTCATCTACCAGGTCTATCCGCGCTCCTTCCAGGACACGACCGGCAACGGCAGCGGCGACCTCAAGGGCATCACCGCGCGGCTCGCCCATATCGCTTCGCTCGGCGCCGACGCGGTCTGGCTGTCGCCCTTCTTCAAGTCGCCGATGGCCGACATGGGCTACGATGTGTCCGATTACCGCGACGTCGATCCGATGTTCGGCACGCTGGAGGATTTCGACGCGCTCATCGCCGAGGCGCACCGGCTCGGTCTGAAGCTCATCATCGACCAGGTGATCTCGCATTCTTCCGACAAGCACGAATGGTTCGTCGAAAGCCGCGCCAGCCGTGACAACGCCAAGGCCGACTGGTACGTCTGGGCCGATGCGAAGCCGGACGGCAGCGCGCCCAACAATTGGCAATCGCTGTTCGGCGGCCCCGCCTGGGAGTGGGACGCCACCCGCCGGCAGTACTACATGCACAATTTCCTCACCGCGCAGCCGGATTTCAACTTTCACAATCCGGAGATCCAGGATGCGCTGCTCGACACCGTGCGCTTCTGGCTGGAGCGCGGCGTCGACGGTTTTCGGCTAGACACCGTCAACTACTATGTCCACGACCGCTGGCTGCGCGACAACCCGCCTTTGGCCGCGAGCGTCGCCGGCACCAACGGTGCGACCAGCACCTATGCCTTCCAGGAGCATCTCTTCGACAAGACGCGTCCCGAGAATCTCGACTTCCTGAAACGCTTCCGCGCGCTGCTCGACGAATATCCGGACCGCGCCGCGGTCGGCGAGGTGGGCGACGAGGAGCGTTCGCTGCAGACGCTCGCCGCCTATGTCTCCGGCGGCGACAAATTGCAGATGTGCTACACTTTCGACCTGCTCAGCCCGCAATTTTCCGCCGCCCATGTGCGCGGCTGCGTGGAGGCGTTCGAGACGACTGCCCCGGACGGCTGGGTCTGCTGGGCCTTCTCCAACCATGACGTCGTGCGCCATGTCAGCCGCTGGACGCGGCCCGGCGAGAGCCCGGACGCGGTAGCCAAGTTCTCGATCGCGCTGCTGTCATGCCTGCGCGGCTCGATCTGCCTCTATCAGGGCGAGGAACTGGGGCTGGAGGAAGCCGAGCTCGCCTATGAGGATCTGCGCGATCCCGTCGGCATCCGCTTCTGGCCGGGCGTGAAGGGCAGGGACGGCTGCCGCACGCCGATGGTCTGGCAGGCAGAGGCGGAAAATGCCGGTTTCTCGACGGCCAAGCCCTGGCTGCCGGTGCCGCTGGCGCATCGTGGCCGCGCGGTCGACATTCAGGATGGCGAGTGCGGTTCCGTACTCGCGGCCTATCGTTCGATCCTTGCCCTGCGCAGGCGCCATCCGGCGTTGATCGCCGGCTCCATCCGTTTTCTCGAGGCCGAGGGCGACGTGCTGGCCTTCATACGCCAGCGGGAGGATGAGAGATTGCTGTGCGTCTTCAACTTCGCCGCGGAGCCGGCGAACTGGGCGCTGCCGGCCGAGATCGGGGATGTCGAGATAACGGCTCTTGCCGTTGATGTCGCGGGCGTTCTTGGCGGCGTTGTCGAGGAGAGCGCGCTGGCGTTGCCGCCCTTGGGCAGTTTTGTCGGAAGGATTGGCTGATAGCGGCCTACTGGACGAGGACCGAGCGGCCGCATGTCGCGCCGGTCACGCGCACATCGGCCTCGCCGACATGCACGCCCAGTGTCCCAAGCACGTTGTAGACCAGGCTGTCGACCGGCGCGGTCACGCCGTTGAGCAGCGTTGTCACCGCCGGCTTGACCGCGCCGAGCAGGGCGGTCACATCGAGGCCGAGTCCCAGCGCGTTGACCGACAACGACAGTTTGTTGATCAACGATGTCGTCAGCGACTGCGTCAGGTTCCTTGTCGACACCGTCTTGATCGCCTTGTTGGCGATGTCGGTGGCACTATAGGTCAGCGTGGTCGGCGCCATGTTGGTGATTGAAAAGGCCGACGATCCTTTGATCTGCAGCAGGTTGAGGTTGATCAGCAACAGCTTGAGGCTGACATCCGCGATCTCGGCGTCGGAGAAGGATTGCGGCTTGGTGAAGTCCGCGAAACCACTGGCGTTGCTGTCGGCCAGATGAGCCCCGACGACTCCTGGTTGCGCGGCGATCGAGACCTTGATGCTGGAGGGGCCGGTCGGACAGGTGATATCGGTCAGCTTGGCCTCGGCATAGGCGACCTCGACATTGAGCGGCAGGTTGACGGCAAGCAGATTGATGCCGCCGCCGAGATTGGAATTGCCGACGGTGACGCTGGCGTTGAGCTTGATGCGTGTCTGCGCCGTGCGCACCACGGTGCCTGCTTCCCCCACCGCGAGCCAGGGCGAGTTCTGCATGGGCTCGCCGATGGCGATGGCAAGCGTCGTCGATGCCAGCCCCGGTATGGTAGCGCCGAGATTGACCGCGACCTGGTTCGTGCCGTTGGCCAAAGCCGCCGCCGCCGTCAACATGCTGAGCGCGCTGGCCTCGACCGACAGCCCGGCGGGTTTCTGTCCAAGGCCCAGGCCGCCCACCGAGCCAAGGTCGACGAGAGTGCTGAGCGGAATCTTGACAGTATTGGTGGCGCTGGAAGCCATGGTCTGCAATGCGATCTTGGCCGTACGGTCCAGCCCCGGCACGTTGGCCATGGCGGTGGCGATCTGGCCGACCGTCGCCTTCGAGGCGAGCACGTCCGAATAGGAAACGCCGGTCAGCCTGAGCTGCACGGCAAGTTGGTCGACGAAGGAGAGCACGTCGACATCGGCCGAGATCAGCGAATTGTAGTCCATCACGCTGAGCGAGATGTTGCCGCCGAGAAGGCTGCCGATAAGCGCGTTGAGAATGCCGCCATTGAGACTGGCGAGTCGCGAGCCGACCGAGAAAGCTGCCTGCGGCTGCGCACTGGCGATGGCCGTCGTGCCGAGTGTGGGCGGCGCCATGATCGAGCCGGCGAAATAGAGCGTGCCTTGCTTCTTCAGCGACACCTGCACGGCATTGTAGGGCAGCTTGCCCGCCTCGAACCGGTTGCCGGCGGCAATGGTGCTGACGCCGGTGTAGCGCCCCGGCACGATCTGGACGACTGCCTTGGTGGCGGTTGGCGCCACGTTGGTGCCTTGTTGCTGCACCGCGACCGATGTGATGCCGTTGTCGGCGAGCGTCGTCAGCACCGCCTGCTGGGCATTGGTGATGTTCGAGGCCGCGGTGATGGCGGCGAGGTCGACGATCGACTGCGCGGCACGGCGCTCGTTGTAAAGGGAACCTTCGTCGATCGCGAAGGCGGTCAGCGCCAGCGCCACTGGCGTGCACAGCGCCGTCATGACGGCGAAATTCGCGCTACGGTCGGCGACGAGCCTCCTCGTCGCCGCCATCAATCCCCCCTTGATGGACATCAAATGCCTCCGACACGAATCGTCGACTGGCGCTGTATCGTCGTACCCGGCAGCGGCAGCGTCCTGAACAGGTTCCAGATCGGCAGGTTGCGCGCATCATAGGTGACGGAGACGACGAACTGGCTGCCATCGGCGACACTGTCCCGTGCGTTGACGGTCAGCTTGTTGGGATCGACGAACGGATAGCCGGAGACGTCACGCGCGATGAAATCGGTGACCAGTGCCTGCCGCTCGGTCTGGTTGAGGCCGGCGATCGCCGTTCGCGCCGCATCGGCGGCGATCTGCTGCACGGAATGGCTGGCGCCGAAATAGATTCCGTATGCAACCATGCCGAGCAAAAGCAAGATGAAGACCGGCGCAAGCATGGCGAATTCGACTGCCGATGTGCCCGTGGCATCCGCCCGGTAACGACAGCACGAAGCAAGGAATTTTCGCTTTTTCAGCATGTTGCGGAGAATGCCAAACCCCGCCTGCAAAAACAGAAAACGCGTCGAACAACCGGCGGGTGTGCCAAGTTGAAGGTAGGTTTATAACGTTAGTTTTCGCTGTTTTAGCGTGATGACGCTCACTTTGCGTCAAGCAGGCAATGGTTGAAATAAGATTCCGCTCTGTCTAGTCTCCAGCCACCAGCAGCCGGAAGGGACCGGCGGCACGCCTGAAGGGGCCGTTTCAACGGTTCCGGGGCGTCAACACTTAAGAAAGGCGCGGCTGAGGGGCTGCGCCGACAGGGAGAACTTCATGCTGAAAAATATGCTGAAGGCGACGGCGTTCGCCACCACCTTGGCTCTGGCCACGGGCTCCTTTTACACCCATGCTTTCGCCGAAACCGTCTACAACCGCGGCAGCGCCGCGGAGGCGGAGACGGTCGATCCACACAAGACGTCGACGACCTACGAAGCCGATATCATACGCGACCTGTTCCAGGGCCTCGTCATGCATGACCAGAAGACGAACCTCATTCCGGGCGCCGCCGAAAGCTGGACGGTGTCCGACGACGGCACCGTCTACACCTTCAAGCTGCGCAAGGACGGCCTCTGGTCGGACGGCACCCCGGTGACGGCGGACGACTTCGTCTATTCGTTCCATCGGCTGGAAGATCCGGCCACCGCCGCGGAATACGCCTCGATGCTCTATCCGGTGAAGGGCGCCGAGGACTTCAACACCAAGAAAGGCAAGGCCGAGGATATGGGCGTGAAGGCGATCGACGCCAACACGCTTGAAGTCACGCTGAAGGCGCCGACGCCTTATTTCCTGGAGATGCTGACCCATCAGGCGACCTATCCGGTCAACAAGGCTTCCATTGACAAGCTCGGCGCCGATTGGATCAAGCCCGGCAAGCTGGTTTCCAACGGCGCCTATACGCTGGCCGAATGGGTGCCCAACGACCATCTCAAGATGGTCAAGAATCCGAAATTCTGGGACGCAGCGAGCGTCAAGCTCGACGTGGTGAACTACATCCCGACCGAGGATCGCTCGTCGGCGATGAAGCGCTTCGAGGCTGGCGAGCTCGACAGCTATGGTGACCTGCCGACCGAGCAGCTCGCCGATCTCAAAGCCAAATTTGGTGACCAGGTCCGTGTCGGGCCATATCTCGGCACCTATTATTATGCGGTCAAGACCGACAAGGCGCCGTGGGACAATGTCGAGCTGCGCAACGCCATCTCGATGGCGATCGATCGAGACTTCCTCGCTGAGAAGGTCTGGCAGAACTCCATGCTGCCTGGATATTCAATGGTGCCTCCGGGCATCGAGGGCTACACGCCGTCGCTGGCCAAATACGCCGACATGCCGCAGATCGACCGCGAGGACGCGGCCAAGAAGATCCTAGAGAAGCTCGGCTACACGCCCGAGCATCCGCTGAAGATGGAAATCCGTTACAACACCTCGGAAAACCATAAGAATACGGCTGTTGCTATCCAGGAACAGCTGAAGCCGCTCGGCGTCGAGGTCACGCTGCTCAACACCGACACCAAGACCCACTACGGCTTCCTCGAGCAGAAGGGCAATTACGACGTCGCTCGCGCCGCCTGGATCGCCGACTACAAGGATCCGGAGACCTTCCTCGGCATCTCGCGCAAGGCGAGCGGCAACAACTACTCGAACTACAACAGCCCGGCCTATGAAGCCGCGATGGACAAGGCTGCCGCCGCCGGCGGCAAGCCGGAAGAGCGCATGAAGGACCTCGCCGAGGCCGAGCGCATCCTGGTCGACGACGTCGGCCAGATCCCGCTGCTCTACTACAGCTACCACGACATCGTTTCCTCGAAGCTGCATGGCTTCGATGACAATGTGATGGACATTCATCCGTCCCGCTTCATCTCCAAGGACTGACAAGTAACCTTGGCCGTGCCGCCGCTCTCTTTTTAGGGCGGCGACACGGTCTGTCGTCGTGCCGGGCCGAAAGTCGGATTGGATTTTCGACTGCCCCGGTGCGAAGATCAGAGATGCCAGCGCGCCACGATCTCGTCTGGAGAGCCGTCGCCCTGGCTGAAACGGGGCGCCGATGCTGCGTTATGTCTTCCGGCGGTTGTTGACCGCCATCCCGACGCTGTTCGTCATCGTGACGGTGGCGTTCTTCCTGATCCGCGTCGCCCCTGGCGGCCCGTTCAACCAGGAGAGGGGCCTAAGCCCCGAGATCAGGGCCAATCTCGAAGCCCAGTTCGGCCTCAACGATCCGCTCTGGCTGCAATATCTCCACTATCTCGGCAATCTTTTGCGTGGCAGTTTCGGCCCGAGCTACAACCTGCCTGATTTCACCGTCACCGAACTCTTCGCCAAGGGCCTGCCGATCTCCGTTCAGCTCGGCACGTCGGCATTGGTGCTGGCGCTGATTGTGGGCTCGATCCTGGGTACGATCGCGGCGCTCAACCAGAACAAAATCGCCGACTATTCGGTGATTGCGCTCGCCACTGCCGGCAGCACCATCCCGACCTTCGTCATCGCTCCGGTGATCCAGCTTGTCTTCGGGCTGTCCTGGAAGCTCCTGCCGATCGGCGGCTGGGGGGACGGCGCGTTGATCAACAAGGTCGGCCCGGTGCTGACGCTGGCCTTGCCGCAGATCGCCATCGTCGCCCGCCTGATGCGCGGCTCGATGATCGAGAGCCTGCGCTCCCACCACATCCGCACCGCCCGCGCTCTCGGTCTCTCCGACTGGTCGGTGGTGGTCAAGCACGCGCTGCGCGGCGCCGTGCTGCCGATCGTCTCCTTCACCGGCCCGGCGGCCGCGGCCCTGCTCACCGGCTCGATCATTGTCGAGACGATTTTTTCCATCCCCGGCGTCGGCCGCTACTTCGTCGATGCAGCGCTCAACCGCGACTACACGCTGGTCATGGGAACCGTGGTGGTGATCGCGCTCTTCACCATCGTCTTCAACCTGATCGTCGACCTTCTCTACGCGGTCGTTGATCCGAGGGTGCGCTATGACTGACCTTGCCGTCGCCGTGCCCGAGCCGATCGTCGGCCGCTCGCTCTGGGGCAATGCCTGGGCGCGGCTGAAGCGCAACCGCGCCGCCATGTTCAGCCTCTACTACCTGGCCTTCATCTCCGTCATCAGCGTGTTCGGCCCAATGGTCGTGCCGCACGAATACACCACCATCTACGGCGACTATGTGCGCATGCCGCCGAGTCTCTCGGCCTATCCGAAGCCCGACATGATCCAGGGCGCGCTCACCGATGCCATCAAGCGCATGCGCGCCAACATCAAGGAATGGCACCAGGACGGCAGTCGCGTCATTGTCACCGTCACCTCGACCAAGCCGATCGACGACCGCAACATCCGCTATCTCGACCGTTCCGACGCCTTCGACGACACCAGGATCGAGAACAAGTCGGCCGATGGGCTCGAAGTGACGATGAGCTCGGCCATCAAGCAGCAATATTTCTACTTCGGCACTGACAACACCGGCCGCGACCTGCTTTCGCGAACACTGATGGCCGGGCGCATTTCGCTCGCCATCGGCCTGCTCGCCGGCGTCGTCGCCGGTGTCATCGGCGTCATCTACGGCGCGACCGCCGGGTTTGCCGGCGGCCGGGTCGACGAGGTGATGATGCGCATCGTCGACGTGCTCTATTCGCTGCCCTTCATCTTCTTCGTCATCATGCTGGTGGTGTTCTTCGGCCGCAACTTCGTGCTGATGTTCCTGGCGGTGGGGGCTGTGCTGTGGCTCGACATGGCGCGCATCGTGCGCGGCCAGGCGCTGTCGATCCGAAGGCAGGAATATGTCCAGGCGGCGGAAGCGATGGGCGTCGGTCAGCGCGGCATCCTGCTGCGCCATGTCATCCCCAACCTGCTTGGCCCGGTCGTCATCTACATGACGCTGCTTGTGCCGCAGGTCATCATCCTGGAAAGTTTTCTTTCCTTCCTTGGCCTCGGCGTTCAGGAGCCGATGACCAGCTGGGGCGTGCTGATCTCGGTCGGCGCCAAGAACATCGGCTACGCCAACTGGCTGCTGTTGTTCCCAGCTTTCTTCCTCGTCTCGACGCTGTTTGCCCTGAACTTCGTCGGCGACGGCCTGCGCGACGCGCTTGATCCGAAGGACCGCTGACATGGCCACCGAAACGATCCTCAGCGTCAAGGACCTGCGCGTCCGCTTCCAGACCCTCGACGGCACGGTGGAGGCGGTCAAAGGCATTAGTATCAACGTGAACGCGGGCGAGACCGTCGCCGTCGTCGGCGAATCCGGCTCCGGCAAGAGCCAGACGATGATGGCGGCGATGAACCTCTTGTCCTCCAATGGCGAGGCGACCGGCCATGTCGACTACCGTGGCCAGAACCTTCTGACCCTGTCGAAGAGCGAGCTCAACAAGGTGCGCGGCCGCAAGATCAGCATGATCTTCCAGGAGCCGATGACCTCGCTCGACCCGCTCTACACCATCGGCAATCAGCTGATCGAGCCGATCCGCCGGCACCGCGGGCTCTCCGGGCCGGCGGCGCGCGAAGAAGCGCTGAAGCTGCTCAGGTTGGTGCACATCCCCGATCCCGAGCGGCGCATGAAATCCTACCCGCACGAAATGTCGGGCGGCCAGCGTCAGCGCGTCATGATCGCCATGGCTCTCGCCAACGATCCCGACATCCTGATCGCAGACGAGCCGACGACAGCGCTCGACGTCACCATCCAAGCGCAGATCCTGATGCTGCTGGCCGAACTGCAGCGCAAGCTCGGCATGGCGATCGTCTTCATCACCCACGACCTCGGCATCGTGCGCCGTTTCGCCGACCGGGTCTATGTCATGCGCCAGGGCGAAGTGGTGGAGGAGGGCGCGGCGGAAGCGCTCTTCGCCAATCCGCAGCATGCCTACACCAAAATGCTGCTCGCGGCCGAGCCGACCGGCAGCAAGGCGGCGCCGCCGGCCAATTCGCCGGTGCTGCTCGAAGGCCGAAATGTCGAGGTCGTCTTCAAGATCGGCGGCGGCTTCCTCGGCGGCGAGCCGCTGATGCTGCGCGCGGTGGACAAGATCTCGGTCAGGCTGAAGCGCAACCAGACGATCGGCATCGTCGGCGAATCCGGTTCGGGCAAGTCGACGCTCGGCCGCGCGCTGCTCAGGCTCTTGCCCAGCGACGGCGTCATCCGCTTCGGCGACCGCGACATCTCAGGAGCCGATCGCCAGGCGATGCGGCCGCTCAGGCGCGAATTGCAGCTCGTCTTCCAGGACCCGTTTGGTTCGTTGTCGCCGCGCATGACCGTCGGCCAGGTGATCACCGAGGGCCTTCTGGTGCATGAGCCTTCGCTGACCGGCAAGCAGCGCGACCAGCGCGCCGTCGAGGCGTTGCGCGAGGTCGGCCTCGATCCCAACGCCCGCAACCGCTATCCGCACGAATTCTCCGGTGGCCAGCGCCAGCGCATCGCCATTGCCCGCGCCATGATCTTGAAGCCGAAAGTGGTGGTGCTGGACGAGCCGACCTCGGCGCTCGACCGCTCGGTGCAGAAGCAGATCGTGGAATTGCTGCGCAAGCTGCAAGCCGACCACGAGCTGTCCTACCTCTTCATCAGCCACGACCTCGCTGTGGTGCGCGCCATGGCCGACTACATCATCGTGATGAAGCAGGGAAAGATCGTCGAGGAAGGACCGACGCAGGAAATCTTCGACAACCCGCGCGAGGCCTACACGCAGACGCTGATGAACGCGGCGATCGATTCAACACGGTTCCGCATCAGCGCTTGAGGCGGGGCGAGCCCGACCGGGCGCCGGCTCACTGCGCGGAGGGGCACCTTTGCTTTCTGGCCGTGACGATCACCTGCTGCTGTTGCTGCAGCCGTTCGATCCGGACGGTTTCGCGATTGGCAACCACTGCCTTCACACGTTCGCCGCCGAGCAGCCAGTTCGGCACGCTGGTATTGGCGACCTTGCCGCGGGCGATTGCGGTACGCGAAATATCCGTGGCGGTGTCGCCCACCGCATTGTTGAGCTCGGCGCAGTTCATCTTGTCGTATTTCGCCGGGCTGATCGACGCGGTGGTCGATGAGCAGCCTGCTGCCAGAAGCAGCGTCGCGATCAAAATGGCTGTAGGCTTGAATGTCATTCTCTCAGCCGCTCTGCGGGTTCCGCGCTCCACGAACCCAGGACAGTACGCCATTAGGTCAAAGTAAGGGCCGGCTGTCGAGCACAATAGGCGGCACAAGCCAATCGGCTCACTGTTCCACGAAAAAAGTCAACGAGGCGCGCGGGATTGCAAGCATCCAAGTGCTTGTTTCTTCTGGTCGGAGTGGCAGGATTTGAACCTGCGACCCCCTCGTCCCGAACGAGGTGCGCTACCAGACTGCGCTACACTCCGTGACCAGACGGCGGGCTTATAGCCGCCGCTTTTCGATACTGCAAGCGGCAATGGCAGCACTTCTGTCGCATTTCGTCGGCTTTCGTCGCGCCGGTCGGGACGGCAGCGGGT
>NZ_RZSB01001159.1:0-1196 GCF_004023285.1 Mesorhizobium sp. M2A.F.Ca.ET.067.02.1.1 | reverse complement strand
AAGACGCGCTTCGGCAGCGGAATTCCCGCCGACATCAGGAAAGCCGGCCAATAGACCGCGTGGAAGCGCACGATGTCCTTGCCGATGATGTGCGCGTCGGCTGGCCAGAAACGCCATTTATCATCGTTTTCATTGGGATAGCCGACGCCGGTGATGTAGTTGGTCAAGGCGTCGACCCACACATACATCACATGCTTCTCGTCGCCAGGCACCGGCACGCCCCAGTCGAAGGTGGTGCGCGAAACCGACAGGTCCTTCAGCCCGGATTTGACGAAGCTCATCACCTCGTTGCGACGCTCGGCCGGACCGATGAAATCGGGCTGGCTCTCGTAGAGCGTGATGAGCTTGTCCTGATAGGCCGACAGGCGGAAGAAATAGCTTTCCTCCTCGACCCATTCGACAGGCGTTCCCTGCGGCCCGTAGCGCACATTGTCGGCGCGGACTTCGGTCTCCTCCTCGCCGTAATAGGCCTCGTCGCGCACCGAATACCAGCCGGCATAGCCACCCTTGTAGATGTCGCCATTGGCGGCCATCGCCTTCCAGATCGCCTGGGAGGACGCATAATGCCGTTCCTCGGTGGTGCGGATGAAATCGTCGTTGGAAGCGTTCAGCGCGCTCGCCATGCGTTTGAACTCGGCCGAATTGCGGTCGGCGAGCTCGCGCGCCGCGATGCCTTCCTTGCGCGCCGTCTGCAGCATCTTGATGCCGTGCTCGTCGGTGCCGGTCAGGAAGAACACGTCCTTGCCGTCGAGCCGCTGGAAGCGGGCAAGCGCGTCGGTGGCGATCAGCTCATAGGCATGGCCGATATGCGGCTTGCCGTTCGGATAGGAGATCGCGGTCGTGATGTAGAATGTGTCGCGTGACATGAATGAACCGTCATGAATATCTGAATGTGAGTTGTGGCGGTGGATATCGCATCGGAACGTCGATTGCCATCCCGAGGCCAATGCAGGCCGCCCGAAAGTGGGCCAACGGCATGCATCGAACGGGCCGTCACATTCGCATCGCAGAATTCAGGCGGTCGATCATGGTCAGGGCGTGCTGCTTCTTGTCGAGATTGTAGGTCTCGGCTTCAGATATCGTGTTAAGCGCCTCCTGCCAAGCCTCAGACAGGGTTTTGGCCCTAGCGAGGTCGCCGGACAGCGCCGCTTCGCTGGCGGCGGCCGAAAGCAGATCGAGCGCGCGGCGATTGAAGA
>NZ_RZSB01001158.1:0-1197 GCF_004023285.1 Mesorhizobium sp. M2A.F.Ca.ET.067.02.1.1 | reverse complement strand
TGCTGGTGCCGACCGCGCGCAAGCGCGAAGGGCTAAAGCCATAAACCCCGGGGGAGAAACCGATGCGCCGCGCCGACAGGCTTTTCCAGATCGTGCAGCATTTGCGGGGTGGCCGGCTGGTCACCGCGCAGAAGCTCGGCACGTGGCTCGAGGTTTCCGAGCGCACCATTTACCGCGACATAGCCGACCTGCAGTCGACCGGCGTGCCGATCGACGGCGAAGCGGGCGTCGGCTACATGATGAGGGAAGGTTTCGACCTTCCGCCGCTGATGTTCACACGTGACGAGATCGTGGCGCTGGTTGCCGGCGCCCGCATGGTGCGCGCCTTTGGCGGCGCCGCGATGGCAAGGGCCGCCGACGAGGCGCTGGTCAAGATCGGCGCGGTGCTTCCCGATACCGAGAAGGACCGCATCGCCCGCACCGAGATCCACACGCCGATGTGGGTGGTGAGCGACGCCGCGCGCGAGGCGATCGACCTGATCGAGCGCGCGGTCGAGAAACGCCAGGTGCTGACCATCGACTATTCCGACGAGGCCGGGCGCGGCACCGCGCGCGACATCAGGCCGCTCGGCCTGTGGTTCTGGGGCAAGGTCTGGACCCTGGTTGCCTGGTGCGAGATGCGCGACGATTTCCGCGCCTTCCGCATCGACCGCATCGCTTCGGTCGTCATCGCCGGCCGCACCTTCAAGCCGGAGCGCGGCAAGCAGCTCGCCGATTTCTACCGAGCTGTCGAGCGCTCGGAGGATTACGGCATGGCGCCCGACCGCGCCGCGCGGACGTGACTTCCTCCCAAGCCATTGTCCAACAAAAAAGCCCGCTCGAAGCGGGCTTTTTTGTTGAGCGCTCCGGAAGGCTCACTCCTCGCCTTCATCCTTGTCCTTCGACTTGAGCGCCGAGAGCTTGGCGAACACCGCGTTGGCATCGAGCTCCTGGTCTTCATCCTTCGGCTTCTCCGGCGCCGGCACCAGCCGTTCGGTGAGGGCGGCGGGCAGCAGCGTGTCGCCGACGGGCTGCGGCTGCTCGCGGCCGCGCGAGGCGCGGTTGACCTCGAGGTCGAGGTCGATCTGCGAGGTGAGGCCGAGCGTCACCGGATCCATCGGCTGCAGATTGGCCGAGTTCCAGTGCTTGCGCTCGCGGATCTGCTCGATGGTCGACTTGGTGGTGCCTACGAGACGGGCAATCTGCGCATCCTTGAGC
>NZ_RZSB01001157.1:0-1200 GCF_004023285.1 Mesorhizobium sp. M2A.F.Ca.ET.067.02.1.1 | reverse complement strand
GTGCGTCCGGAATATTGCTGGCATCGAGGCCGGAGAAGGGCGCCGGCGGGTTCTCAGCTTGTTCGGGAGCCTGCTCGGGTACCGTTCGGCTCTCGGGCGCGGCTTCGCGGCGCGGCGCGGCCGGCGCGCGCTCGGCAGGCCTGCGTTCGGCCGGCCCGCGTCCAGGTGGCATTGCCGCCGCTTCGGCAAACCGATTGATAGGCTCGTCTTCGAGCGCGTCCTCGACGCCGGCGCTGGCATAGAAGGCGAGCAGTTCGGCGATCTCGGCTGGTGTTCTGGGGGAGGCGGCAGTCATGGCGCCACCATCGTCCGCGCGCTTCGCATTTGCAACCGTGGTCAGACTTTTAGCCGGTCGGTATGCGCGGATCCTGCACGATGTAGAACGTCCAGCGCGGCGTGTAGTCGGTGATCAGGAAATCGAAGGTTGCTGACTTCAGCGGATCGACCTTGCCGTTTTTGAACAGCAGCTGGTCATAGGGTTCGAACTTACGCTCGAAATCGGCGAAATTGCTGGAGATGATATTGTCGGGCGTCTTGTTGCGCTGGTCGAAGGATAGGCCATCGCCGAACACGCTCGGCTGGTCGAGGATTTCCTGCAGCTCGAACTGGAACTCCACCCAGGGGAGCGCGCTGTTGTTGAGCACGTCGATGCGCATATACATCACGCCGTTGGCGACCTCGCCGGCCTTGCCGAAGGGCTCGATCGGCTTGGTCGCGCGGATGGTCAGCGTCACCGGCGTCGCCGTGTTCAGCTCCTCCTTGATGACCAGCGGATCTTCCTTGGTGCCGATGCCGGACACGCCGGTAATACGGAAGCCGCCCAGCTCTTCGGAGAAGGAATAGGCGCCGGTGGTCCAGACCTTCACCGGATCGGCCTCAGCTGGCAGGCTCAAAAAGAGGAGCGGTAGAACCGCGCGCCAGGCCAGGCTCGGCGTGAAGAGTAAGCGCTTCGATGGAAAGCCGGAGGGCTCTGGACTGCGCATGGCGCGAAGTATTGCCGATAACCAAGCCGCCGAACAATTAAAAACATGCAGGCGCCGCCTGGCCTGCCAACATGCCGGGTCTGGCCTATGCTTGGCCATGGCCTGTGCTGGTGCCTTTTCGTAGGAAAACCGCGACTTTTTGTCGAAATCGGCGTTGTCACGTCAGCGCCGGTTTCGCGTCGCGAATTGATGCGCTATGCAGCGCGTGAGCCAGCAC
>NZ_RZSB01001156.1:0-1206 GCF_004023285.1 Mesorhizobium sp. M2A.F.Ca.ET.067.02.1.1 | reverse complement strand
ATGCAGATCCCCAGCCTCACCCACGGCCAGATGGCGGTGATGGCGCGCTATCGCGGCGACATCCTCGACCTTGCCCAACGCCAGACCGTGACCAATCCGAGCTTCAGGCGGCTCTACAATCACGGCAATCTGCAATTCACCTACTGCCTCTGGGGCCTGATGCCGGGAAGCCTCGGCGACGAGGAAAGCCCGTTCAACGAATGCAGCCACGCCTATCTTGCCACCGCCAAGGCGCTGCTCGCCCATATGGCGACGATGCCAGCAGCCGAGCGCCAGGCGAAGGCGCTGATCTCCGACATCGACGCCGACATGGTGCGCAGCGGCGCATCCTGGATCCTGTGCCAGTTCAGCGGCGAGGCCTTCAGCACCGGCGCGGTGATCGAGCCCAGATGGCGGGACATGGTCTTCCACCTGCCCAGCCTGGCGGCGCTGCTGGTCACGATGGCGGCGCTGATGACGGCTGCGTGGTCGATCTTCCGTTTGCCCTCGCCGCGGGCCGGCACAGTCTAGAACGATTCAGCGTCTCACAGTATCACCGAACCGTTTCAAGTCTTTCGTGCGATCGTTTCCAGGAAAGCCAGAACGCGCGACCAACTCAGTTCGGCTGCGGCCGCATCGTAGTCCGGCAGCGCTCGATCGGTGTAGAAATGGCCGATCCACGGATAGGTGAAAATCTCCGCCTTGACTTGGCTGCGCTTTGCCGCCGCCGACCAGCCGGCAACTTGTTCAGGCAGCGCAAACGCATCCGGGTCGGCGACGTGGACCGCGACCGGAATGTGTCGACGAACATTTGTGGGAATATCGGCAAGGCCATGCAGCAGCACAACGCCCGCGGCAGCGATTCTTTCTGGCCAAACGGCACTGACCACCCCAGCTCCCATCGAATGGCCAGCGAGCACCGCGTCTCGAGAAGTCTGGAGGAGCGCTGCCCTGGCACGGCCGCAGATGGTTTCCGACCCGACCTTGCCCATCAGGTCAAGCCCTTCGTCGACCGACGGCGCCGTAAATCCCGCGTACAGGTCCGGCGTCACAACAATGGCCGGCGCCTCGCATTCTCTCAGCGGCTTGCTGTTCCACCGCCCGAAGGCCCAACACCGAGTGAAAGAGTACGATAGTAGCCATTCGCTTTCCCTCCGGCGTCCCCTAGCCGATCGCGTTGGACTCTCAGGCGCTGCTTAACTGACTGAGGCCGGCCGACCTCCTACG
>NZ_RZSB01001155.1:0-1208 GCF_004023285.1 Mesorhizobium sp. M2A.F.Ca.ET.067.02.1.1 | reverse complement strand
TCCGCGCACCGCGCCAGGGCACCCTCGATGTCGCGGTCCGCATAGGCTTTGTAGAGATTGCTGACGATTTCCACTGCACGCATGGCCCGTCCCCTCCATGGTTGAGCAATTCAGCATGCGCTTTTTTTAGCAGATGGAAAAGTATCGCCGGGCCGGCGGCGACGGCCCGGCGGGTGTATCGTCTCTCAGTTCGGCGTTTCGGCGACGGAGCGGAAGAACGCTTCCGGGTCGTCGACCTCGGTCAGCCGCCGCTTCTCGATCAGCCAGAAGCGGTTGCCGACGGCGCGGATGAAGGAGCGGTCGTGCGAGGCAAGCAGACAGCTTGCCTGATGCTTCAGCAACTCGTCCTCCAATGCTTCCTGGCCATCGATGTCGAGATGGTTGGTCGGCTCGTCGAGCAGATAGAAATTGGGGTTGGTCAGCCGCAATACCAGCATCATCAGTCTCGACCGCTGCCCGCCCGACAAGGCGCCGATCTTTTTGTCCTGCATCTCGATGACGACGCCGGCGCCGGCAAGGAGCGAACGCGCCCGCTGCTCGCCGATCTCGAACCGGCGCGAGACCATTGCCAGCGGCGTGTCTTCGCCATTGATGCCCGACAGCGCCTGGTCGCTGTAGCCGAGCACGGTCGACGGCGTCACCTTGATGTTCGCAATCGAGCCGGGTTCGGCAATGGCGTTGCGGATCATGGCGATGAAGCGCGTCTTGCCGACGCCGTTGCGGCCGAGCAGCACGATGCGATCGTCCTGGCAGATATGGCGCTTCCCGGTCCTGAATAGCAGTGTGCCATCAGGCGTTTCGACCGCCGCGTCCTCCAGCGTGATCAGCACCTTGGCGTGGGTGCCGCGGTTCGCCAGCCTGATCGCGCCGGCCGAGCGCTCGCGATGCGCTTGTACGGCGGCATCCTCCAGCTTCTCTGCCCGCTCCTTCAACTGCTTGGTCTTCACCGTCAAAAGGTCGCTGCCTGAATTGATGCCGATGTTGTTCAGCTTGGCGGCTTGCTTGCGCAGCTGCTGGGCGATCTTCATGTCGCGCTCGAACTTGCGCGCCATCGAGGCGTCGAGCTCGTCGAGCGCATGCCTGGCGCGTGAATAGGGCAGAGCGAACACCGGCGACTCTTCGGGACGCAGGAACAGCGTGCGGTTGGTGACAGCGTCGAGGAAAGCGCGGTCATGGCTGGCGACGATCACAGGCACGTCGGGCGGCAG
>NZ_RZSB01001154.1:0-1210 GCF_004023285.1 Mesorhizobium sp. M2A.F.Ca.ET.067.02.1.1 | reverse complement strand
CGCTCGCGGTCGGCCGCCGGCGCGCCGGCGACGATCGCGCCGGCCTCGCAGGCGAAGCGGATCAGCGCGCCGGTCTTCATCGCCTGCAACGTGATGATGCCGGCCTCGTCCGGCCGGTTGCGCTCAGCTTCTAGGTCGAACATTTGGCCGCCGACCATGCCGCCGGCGCCGGCCGCGCGCGAGAGCGCCAGCACGAGCGCCACCCGACGGTCGGCAGGCAAGGCTGTCGCCTCGTCGGCAATGATGTCGAAAGCCAAAGTCAGCAACGCGTCGCCGGCGAGGATGGCGGTGGCCTCGTCGAAGGCCTTGTGCACGGTCGGCTGGCCGCGCCGCAGATCGTCGTCGTCCATGGAAGGCAGGTCGTCATGGATCAGCGAATAGCAATGCACGCATTCGAGCGCCGCGGCGACGCGCAACGCCGCGTCATTGTCGGCCGAAAACAGCGCGGCACTTTCCATGACCAGGAAAGGCCGCAGCCGCTTGCCGCCGTTGAGCACGCCATGCCGCATCGCCGCCATCAGGCGCTCGGGCCGCGCGATCTCACCGGTGAGCGGACGCACGTCGAGAATCCGGCGCAGCTCGGTCTCGACGGCAGCGGCGCGCAGGAAAAGCGCGGTTTCGAAGGCGATCTGGTCGTCTTTGCTCATGGCCGGGACCGGTAGCCGACACTCAGACATTGCGCAAGCAGGCGCGCGCCTTTATGCCGGAGGGGGCGAGGCACGGGTGGGACGGCTTGACGGAACCGATCGTCGAACATGGAAGCGAAGGGCTGGACATGGCGCGCTCGCGGCGCCTGAGCCGCGCCAGTCTGAGGCGCATCGGCCGGCGCTGCCTGGTCGTCGCGCTCGTGCTGGCGGCCATTCCGGTCGTGCTCACCTTCCTCTACCTGCCGTCCTTCGTGCATCCGGTCTCGACCCTGATGCTGAAGGACCTCGCGACCTTCTCCGGCTACGACCGGCGCTGGGTGTCGATCGATGACGTGGCGCCCGTGCTGGCGCATTCGGTGATCATGTCGGAAGACGGGCAGTTCTGCTTCCATCGCGGCGTCGATCTGGGCGAATTGCGCGGCGTGGTCGATGACGCGCTAGCCGGCGAGGCGACGCGCGGCGCCTCCACCATCACCATGCAGACGGTGAAGAACCTTTTCCTGTGGTCGCGGCCGCTTGGCAGCGTGCGCAAGGTCGTCGAGCTGCCTTTGGCCGTCTATTTC
>NZ_RZSB01001153.1:0-1212 GCF_004023285.1 Mesorhizobium sp. M2A.F.Ca.ET.067.02.1.1 | reverse complement strand
CGCCACCGTCATCAACTCGCTGGCGCTGCGCACTTCGCTGAACAAGATCGGCGTTGACGCCGTTGTGCTGTCGGCGATCGCCATGCCCGAGCTCTGCGAGAGCTTTTCCCAGCGCCAGGCGACCGCCTACATGAACCAGGGCAAGGTGGTCATCTTCGCCGGCGGCACCGGCAATCCGTTCTTCACCACCGATTCGGCTGCCGCGCTTCGCGCCGCCGAGATCGGCGCCGATGCGCTGTTCAAGGGCACGCAGGTCGACGGGGTCTATTCGGCAGATCCCAAGAAAGATCCGAACGCTGTCCGCTTCGACCGCATCAGCCATGCCGAAGTCATCAAACGCGGGCTTGCGATCATGGATACCGCCGCGATTGCACTTGCGCGCGAAAACAACATTCCGATAATCGTCTATTCGATCCACGAAAAAGGTGGTTTCGGCGATATTCTGAGGGGCGGCGGCCATTGCACGGTCGTCACGGACAAGTAACAGGCTCCGGAATCCGTCAAGCGACTGCGGAACCGCGAACCGAATAACGATAGAAACAGTGAACCCGGCGAACGGGTCGAGGAGATGATCATGAGTGGCGAGTACGAAGACCTGAAGCGACGCATGGACGGGGCGATCGCCGCTTTCAAGCACGATCTGGCTTCGCTGCGCACTGGCCGGGCCTCCAGCAACCTGCTCGATGCCGTCCAGGTGCAGGCCTACGGCACGGCGATGCCGATCAACCAGGTGGCCAACGTGTCCGTGCCGGAGCCGCGCATGATTTCGGTGTCGGTCTGGGACAAGTCGATGGTCAGCGCGGTGGACCGCGCCATCCGCGAGGCCAATCTGGGCTTCAACCCGATCGTCGACGGCACCACGCTCCGGATTCCGCTGCCCGAGCTCAACGAGCAGCGCCGCAAGGAGCTAGTCAAGATCTCGCACGGTTACGCCGAGAATGCGCGCGTCGCGGTTCGCCATGTTCGCCGCGACGGCATGGATTTCCTCAAGAAGGCCGAGAAGGATGGCACCATCAGCGAGGACGATCAGCGCAAGCGCTCCGACCAGGTGCAGAAGCTGACCGACGAGATGATCAGCACGATCGATCACCTGCTTTCCGATAAGGAAGCTGAAATCATGCAGGTTTAGGGTCGGGTTTCCGGCTCGAAAGCGAGATTATGGCAATGCCCGCGCATGTCGCGATCATCATGGATGGAAACGGACGCTGGGCC
>NZ_RZSB01001152.1:0-1213 GCF_004023285.1 Mesorhizobium sp. M2A.F.Ca.ET.067.02.1.1 | reverse complement strand
GCCGCCGGCCGGTACGTCCGACAGCGGCCCGTCGCCAAGCCAGTTCATGGCGCGCAGATAGATCTTGTGCGTCTCCAGCGCCTCGCGCGGGCCAACGATGACACGCGCCCGGTCGGCATCCAGATGGACGACATAGAGCGGCTCGCCAGAGGCGATGCCGATGCCGCGGCGCTGGCCGATCGTGTAGCGCAGGATGCCTTCGTGGCGGCCGAGCACGCGGCCATCGATATGGACGATGTCGCCTGGGTTGGCGGCGGCCGGCTTCAGCTTGGCGATGATGTCGGAATATTTGCCCTGCGGCACGAAGCAGATGTCCTGGCTGTCCTGCTTGGCGGCGACCGTCAGCCCCATCTCCTCGGCAATGGCGCGGACCTGCGGCTTCGACAGGCCGCCGAGGGGAAATCGCAGATAATCGATCTGCGCCTGCGTGGTGGCGAACAGGAAATAGCTCTGGTCGCGGTCGGCGTCGACCGGCCGGTAGAGCGCGCGATGCGCGCCATTGGCGCGCGAGCGGATGTAGTGGCCGGTGGCCAAGGCGTCGGCGCCGAGATCCTGCGCGGTGGCTAGGAGGTCGGCGAACTTGACCGTCTGATTGCACGATACGCAAGGGATCGGCGTCTCGCCGGCGACGTAGCTCTCTGCAAAGGGATCGATGACCGCCTTGCGGAAACGCTCCTCATAGTCGAGCACATAGTGCGGGATGCCGAGCGTTTCGGAAACGCGGCGGGCGTCGTCTATGTCCTGGCCGGCGCAGCACGAACCGGCGCGATGGGTGGCCGCGCCGTGGTCGTAGAGCTGCAGCGTCACGCCGACGACGTCATAGCCTTCTCGCTTCAGGATGCCCGCAACCACGGACGAATCGACACCGCCCGACATCGCGACGACAACGCGGGTTTCTTCTGGGCGGCGAGGGAGGTCGAGGCTGTTCATGGTGCTTTCACTGTGCGGCGCTCAATGCCAATGGCCGGAATATAGGTCAAGCGCCACGTCTGCGCCAGCTTGCGGCCCAGGACGAAATTACCGGCAATTCAGGGCCTGGAGGTCGGTGTTTCAAATTCTAAACGATATCCTAACCGGGCGTTCACGATCCTTACCTAGTGATTAGGGTTCGCTTAGGCAATTTTTAAAGCTGTGGCGGTACTGTGGCGGGGATTGGGTCTTTGAGTTTTTAGTAGAGAGTACGATGACCGATCTGGTTAGACCTAGAGTCAAG
>NZ_RZSB01001151.1:0-1217 GCF_004023285.1 Mesorhizobium sp. M2A.F.Ca.ET.067.02.1.1 | reverse complement strand
GACAGATATTGTCGATAGGCGGCGGCGAGGTCGCCTTGCGCGGCGCGAAGTTCCTGCTGCGCCTGGCTGGCCCCGGCGTACTGTCCGGCCTCGACCGCGTCCTTGGCCCGCCTTGCCGCGTTCGACAGCCGGCTGAGAACCTCTGCCAGCGCATCCCGCTTTGCCCGGTCGGACGGCGACGCCGATTGCACTTGCCGGCCGGCGTCGTCGAGTGTCTCGGCAAAGGATTGCAAGGCGGACGATGCGTAGCGGGACGGCGCGGCGCCGGCGAGCCAGGCATCACTTACCAGCACCGCCGACTGTGCCGTCGAGGCTGCAAGCTTCGATTGCTGGTCGACGGTTTCAGACGAGGAGCAGGAGGCAAGCGCCAGCGCCAGCAGAGGCAGGAGGGCCCGGCACGGCCGGGCAACGGTGCGCAACATCTTCCACTCGTTGCAATCGCTTGAAATTACGATGATAAAGCCGCACCCACGGGAAAGTTCCTCCGTGTTCGGGTTTTGCGCCACCGATTGCCTGCTGCAGCGCGCGCGGAGACAGGGTTCGGCTTTCCCACCCTGGCCGGGAATTGCAATTTCTTGTCGGTAAAAAAACGCGGCTGGTTCTCCGTTGGAAGCCCGCCGAACCTCGGCCGTATTACTTTATTCCGCGGGCCGCGCACTTAATCATGTCGTACGAGCCGGTGCTTCGCCATGTCACCAATATTGGCAAAAGCCGCAACCTTGTCGATCATCGCTAGGACCGCCTTCGGATTGCTTTGATGCACCATATGTCCGGCACCCGGGACGATATCCAGAAGTGAATGGCTTATCTCGTCTTGCAACCGCAGCGCCTCGGTCTTGGCATCGAACAGCTGGTCGCCCGCGCCGGCAATTATCCCGACAGGGACGGCGATTTCGGCATATCGGCGATTTGGGAAAAGTGCCGATGCCAGCATCAGGAAGGATTCAGCGGAGATGGATCGCAGTTGCGAGGGCCGGCTCGCCAACCCTCTTGTCGTTGTCGCGAAAGGGATCGCGATCGTTGCCGGATGAAAAATCTTCTTCATCGCCCAGCGCCAGTTCAGCCTGACCAGCGAAGGCAGCACCGCGTGGCGCAGCACCGTCCCGATCAGCGGAACCGCCGGCAGCGCGGAGATGGCAAGGGCAAGCCTTGGCGACGGGTAATGATAGCCGGCGGTTCCGCTGATCGGGACGGTGCTGCGCCACGCGGTGCTGCCT
>NZ_RZSB01001150.1:0-1221 GCF_004023285.1 Mesorhizobium sp. M2A.F.Ca.ET.067.02.1.1 | reverse complement strand
GCCGAGCAAGGTCGAAGCCGAGCCCAGACCGCCCTTCAGCCCGGAGGTCAACGCGCCGGTGCCGGCGCCGGCCGTACCGATGGCGAAATCGGCGATTGCCGTCTGCACGGCCTCATAGCCGAGCTCGCGATAGGGCGGATAACGGCCCCAATCCTTGTCGCCGCCATTGCGCAGGTCGAACAGGATCGCGGCCGGCACGATCGGCACGCGGAAGCCGCCGACCTCGACGCCGATGTTCTTCTCGCGCAGCGCCGCCTGCACGCCTGAGGCGGCGTCGAGGCCGAAGGCCGAGCCCCCGGACAGGACGACGGCATGGATCGTCGCGATCGAATTCTGAGGCTCGAGCAGGTCGGTCTCGCGCGTGCCCGGCGCGCCGCCCAGCACCTGGACGCCAGCCACGGCAGGTTCGTCGCACAGCACCACCGTGACGCCGGATTTCAGCCCGGCGTCGGCGGCATTGCCGACGCGAAGACCAGCAACGTCGGTGATCAGATTGCGCGGTCCGGTGCGGAACATCACTTGCCCTCCAGCGGTACGAAATGCGTGCCGTCGAAGCGGAAGACGCGGAACGGGTTCTGGCTGAGGTCGCCCTTGTCGTCGAAGCGGATGGTGCCGATCGCGGTCGCGAAATCATGGCCGGTCAGCGCTTCGCCCAGCGGCCGGCCGGAGCTTTCCGCATCGGCCAGCGCGGCTTTGGCGATCTCGACCGCGGCATAGGACGGCAGCGTGTAGCCGTCCGGCACGATGTTTTTTGCGCCGAAGGCCTGCACGATCCTGGGGTCGGCGACCTCCGACCATTCCGGCGGCGCGATCATCAGCGTGCCGGCGGCGTAAGGCACATCGCCAGGCGGCGTGCGCAGGTTCTCGCCGCCGGCGAAAGTGATGCCTGCGTCGAGCTGGGCGGCGTCGCGGCCCATGATGGCGATGTCGTCGCCGTCGCCGCCGGCAAACACTTTCGTTGCGCCGGCCTTCTTCAGCCGGCCGACCAACCCGATCTGGTTGTCGA
This sequence comes from Mesorhizobium sp. M2A.F.Ca.ET.067.02.1.1, assembly GCF_004023285.1. NCBI lineage: Bacteria > Pseudomonadati > Pseudomonadota > Alphaproteobacteria > Hyphomicrobiales > Phyllobacteriaceae > Mesorhizobium > Mesorhizobium sp. M2A.F.Ca.ET.067.02.1.1. The sequence continues at coordinate 215 of NZ_RZSB01001150.1, read as the reverse complement.
GCTGCGGCCTGAAAGTGTCGGTGAATACCGGCTTCAAGGCTGCCTGTTCGACCGCGGCGCGAAGAGTCTCGGCCATCTCGCGGCCATAGATGGTGCCGTCATCGATTATGGCGAAGAGGTCGTCGCGCCACAGCTGAGTAAGCTTGGCGGCGACCGCGTTGCGCTCATCGTCGCCGCGCGGGCCGAGCCGGTAGACCGGCCAGCCGGTCTTGGCG
>NZ_RZSB01000114.1:0-11316 GCF_004023285.1 Mesorhizobium sp. M2A.F.Ca.ET.067.02.1.1 | reverse complement strand
CAGCGAATACCGGCAGGTGCTGGCGGTCGACGCGGCCGGCGGCAGCGCGATCCATTCCGGGCCGAAAGCGCTGGGCATCTGGGCCGAGGCGCGCGGCGAGGACGTCGCCTGCGGCGGCAATTTGCTCGCAAATGGTGGCATCCCGCAAGCCATGGTCGACGCCTTCCTCGCTTCCGAGGGCCATCTCGGCGACCGGCTGATCGCCACGATGCGCGCCGCGCTCAAGGCGGGCGGCGAGGCGGGGCCTGTCCGCTCCGCCGGCATGAAGCTGGTGCGCGATGTGTCCTGGCCCGTCGCCGATTTGCGCTGCGACTGGACCGAGGCGTGTCCGATCGAGCAACTCGCAACGCTGTGGGAGATCTACAAACCGCAGCTCGATGCCTACGTCACCCGCGCCCTCAATCCGTCCGATGCGCCGAGCTACGGCGTGCCCGGTGACGAGTAGTCCGACCAGTTCCGGAGTCGGCATACGAAACCCGGCGACCCGCTCGACCCGGCATCCAGAATAGGTGCGATGGTCGATGCGCGGCGTGCCGCGAACGTCGTGCGTTCTGAAGACCGCCTGAATCAAGTACCGAGCGGCCGCGACTTGATCGCCGGGTGCAAACCGGCAACATAGGACTATGCCGCTCCGCTTCACGCTCAGACAGCTCGAATATTTCGTCGCCGTGGGCGAAGCCGGCTCGATCGCCAAGGCGGCCGAGCAGGTGAATGTCTCGCCGCCCTCGATCTCGGCTTCGATCGCGCAGCTCGAAGCGGAGTTCGGCGTCCAGCTCTTCGTGCGCAAGCATTCGCATGCGCTGGCGCTCACCGCGGGAGGGCGCCTGTTCCTCAAGGAAGCCGCGCGGCTGCTCAACGATGCCGATGCGCTGCACGACATTGCCGGCGATATCGCCGAAAAGGTGCGCGGGCCGCTGGCCATCGGCTGCCTGCTCACCTTCGCGCAGATCGTGCTGCCGGCGCTGCGCAAAAAGTTCGAGGACGCCTATCCGGATGTGCGCGTCCGGCAGTTCGAGCGCAACCAGGGGCAATTGTTCGAGATGCTGCAGCGTGGCGAAATCGATGCCGCGCTGACCTACGATCTGGAATTGTCGCAGGACATGACGTTCGAGCCGTTGATGCAATTGCCGGCCTATGTGATGCTGCCGGCCGAGCATCGCCTGGCAGGGAGGGCGGGTATCACGCCCGAGGAACTGGTCGACGAGCCGATGGTGCTGCTCGATCTGCCCTACAGCCGGGAATACTTCCTTTCGGCGTTTCAGGGCCTGCGGCCCAAGATCGCCGAGCGCACCGGCGACATCGCCGTGATGCGTTCGATGGTCGCCAACGGCTTCGGCTACGGCATCGCCAATATGCGGCCGCTCAACGCCATGTCGCCGGACGGCAAGCTGCTGGTCTTCGTGCCCTTGCTGGGCGACATCAGACCGCTGACCATGGGCATTGCGCTGCCCAACGCCGAGCACCGCACGCTGACGGTGCAAGCCTTCATCGACCATTGCCGCCGCTTCGTCGTCGAGCAAGGCGTCTTCGGCACCGAACGCATCGTCAAGTGAGATTCACGGCCAGCCGTCGGCGAGCCGCGACAGCAGCCGCTCCAGCATCTCGTCGCAGCGCCGCAACTGCTCGACGCTGACGAATTCGTCAGGCTTGTGCCCCTGCGCCATCGAGCCCGGGCCGCAGACGACGGAAGGTGTGCCGAGATCGCGGCTGAACAATCCGCCTTCGGTACCGAAGGCGACTTTCATGGTGCTGTTGGCGCCGGTCAGCGATTTGACGAACGCGACCGCTTCCGAAGCGGCCGGCGTGTCGAGGCCCGGATAGGTGTTGGTGATCTCGATGTCGATTGCCGCTTCGGGGGCGATCGAAGCGGCATCCGCGGCAATGCGTGCGGCCGCACTGCGCAGCCTGTCGAGGATGCCCGTGGCATCCTCGGCGGCGACGTTGCGGATCTCGAAGTCGACCACGCAAAGGTTGGGCACGATGTTGAGCGCCACGCCGGCATTGATCTTGCCGACATGCACCGTCGTGTAGGGAATGTCGTAGTCGCCGTCGCGGGCGCCGTCGCGGGCAAGCCGGTCCTGTTCGTCGCGCAAGGCTCGCACAAAATCGCAGCCGAGATGGATGGCGTTGAGCGCCAGCGGAGCAAGCGCCGAATGGCCTTCGCGTCCCCTGCAGACGGCGCGTGCGGCGAGCTTGCCCTTGTGCCCGGTGGCCACCTGCATGTCGGTCGGCTCTCCGACGATGCACAGCAGCGGGCGCCGGGGCGCCGCGTTCATCATGTCGATCAGGTCGCGCACGCCGAGGCAGCCGACCTCCTCGTCATAGGAGAGCGCCAGATGCAAGGGCGTGCGCAGCGGCATCTTCGCTGCCTTGAGGCAGGCCGCGAGCGCTGAGGCGACGAAGCCCTTCATGTCAGCCGCGCCGCGCCCATAAAGCTTGCCGTCGCGTTCGGTCATGGAGAATGGCGGCAGCGTCCAGTTCTGGCCGTCGACAGGAACGACGTCGGTATGGCCAGACAGCATGATGCCGGGCCTGTCGGACGGGCCGATGGCGGCAAACAGATTGGCCTTGTGGCCGTCGGCGCTGTGGATGAGCTGGCTGGCTATGCCGCTCGTTTCGAGCAAGTCAGCCACATAGAAGATGAGGTCGAGGTTCGACTCGCGGCTCACTGTCGGGAAGGCTATCAGCCGTTCGAGGATATCGATGCTGCCCATGTGTCTTGTCCCGTTGCCGCAACCGGCTGTCTACATCGGGCGATGTCCGCCCTGAAGTCGCATTTGGCTCAGCTTCGATTCATTGCAGCCTAATCCCGGCGACGCGAGATTAGGCATGTCCTAACCCGCGCAGAAGAATTCCGTAGTTTTCCCGCGCCGGCGCCAACTTATGAGTAGTCTCCGGAGCATCGGCAGCGCCAGCCGACGAGAAGGGAAGTACAATGCGCGACCCACGCTACGACATTCTGTTCGAGCCGATGAAGATCGGTCCGGTGACCGCCAAGAACCGCTTCTACCAGGTTCCGCACTGCAATGGCGGCGGCTATCGCGATCCGTCGGCCGCGGCCGAGATGCGCCGCATGAAGTCCGAAGGCGGATGGGGCGTCATCTTCACCGAACAGACGGAGATGCACCACACCTCGGAGATCACGCCCTTCATCGAGCTCCGCCTGTGGGACGACGCCGACATTCCGGCTTTGGCCAAGATGGCGAAAGCCATGCACGAATATGGCGCGCTGGCCGGCATCCAGCTCGCCTATTCCGGCATCAATGGCCCCAACCTCTACACCAAGGAGGTTCCGCGCGGGCCGTCGGCTTTGCCGATCCGCACCTTCACCAATGATCCGGTGCAGGCGCGCGCCATGGACAAGCAGGATATCCGCAACCTGCGCCGCTGGCACCGCAACGCTTTCAAGCGCGCCAGGCAGGCGGGTTTCGACCTTGTGTGCCTCTACGGCGCGCATGGTTTCGGCATCATCCAGCATTTCCTGTCCACCGCCACCAACCAGCGCAGCGACGAATATGGCGGCTCGCTGGAGAACCGTTCGCGGCTGATGCGCGAGCTGATCGAGGAAGGGCGGGACGCGATCGGCGATACCTGCGGCCTGACGCTCAGGCTGTCGCTGGACGAGATGATCGGCGAGCTTGGCTTCGCCAATTCCGAAGTCCGCGACATGATCGAGATGCATGCCGAGCTGCCTGATCTCTGGGACCTCGCCCACGGCGCCTGGGAGGATTGCTCGGGACCCTCGCGCTTCAAGGAAGAGGCAGCGCAGGAGAGCCTCGTCTCCGGCATCAAGAAACTGACCTCGAAGCCGGTCGTCGGCGTCGGCCGCTTCACCTCGCCGGATGTGATGGTGAGGATGATCAAGTCCGGCACGCTCGACTTCATCGGCTGCGCGCGCCCGTCGATCGCCGATCCCTTCCTGCCGAAGAAGGTCGAGGAGGGCCGCATCGAGGACATACGCGAATGCATCGGCTGCAACATCTGCATCATCGGAGACATGACCATGTCCATCTCGCGCTGCACGCAGAATCCGACCTTCATGGAGGAATGGCGCAAGGGCTGGCATCCGGAGCGCATGCAGGCCAAGGGTGACAGCGACAGCGTGCTGATCGTCGGCGCTGGGCCCGCCGGGCTGGAGGCCGCCCGCGCGCTCGGCCTGCGCGGCTATCAGGTGGCCTTGGCGGAAGCGGGCACCGAACTCGGCGGGCGCGTGGCGCGCGAGTGCCTGCTGCCGGGCCTGTCGGCCTGGGGCAGGGTGCGTGACTATCGCCAATACCAGATCAGCCAGATGCCCAATGTCGACATCTATTTTCAGAGCCGGCTGTCGGCGGACGACCTCCTGTCCTTCGGCTTCCAGAATGTCGCCATCGCCACCGGGTCGACCTGGCGGCGCGACGGCGTGGCACGCGCGCATGTCGTGCCGATGCCGATCGACGCCGCCATGCCGGTCTACACGCCGGACGATCTGATGGACGGCAAGGTGCCGGCCGGCAATGTCGTGCTGTTCGACGACGACCACTATTACATGGGCGGAGTTCTTGCCGAACTGATGGCGCGGCGGGGCGCCAAGGTGACCCTGGTGACGCCATCGGCCTATGTGTCGGACTGGACCCGCAACACGCTGGAGCAGGGCGCCATCCACCGCCGCCTGGCGGAGCTGGGTGTCGATATCGTCCTCAACAGGACCGTCACGGTCATCGTATCAGGCGGCGTGTTCACGGCCTGCGTCTACACCGGCGTGCGCCAGGAACTGGCGGCCGATGCCGTCGTCCTGGTCACGTCGCGCAACCAGGACGACGCGGTCTGGCGCGAGCTGAAAGCCCGCGAAAACGAATGGGCGGACAACGGCATCCGTTCGATCAAGGTCATCGGCGATGCCGAGGCGCCAGGGCCCATCGCCTGGGCCACCTATGCCGGTCACCGCTTCGCCCGCGAGCTGGACGAACCCGATATCGGCGATGCCTTGCCTTTCCGGCGCGAGGTGACGGCGCTGGCGGCGGAATAGAGCCGGTTCAGCTCAATCACACGTCGTCGCAGCCTTGAGCGCTTCGGCACGGGAGGGCGCGGGCAACGCGCCGATACGTCGAACAGAGGCATAGAATCTCGGATAGTTGCCGGAGCACAAGTCGAACAGGCGAAGGAAGGCCGGGACCTCTTCGCCGTAAACGGCAGTCGCGGCGAGCTTCGCGTTGTTGATCGGGCTGTCGAACCAGGCGTCGTAACCCCGGTATCCCGCCCAGCGCTTGTCGCGCATCTGCCGGTAGCGCATCCGCAGCCTGTCGATCGTGGCCGCCTTGGCGGCCGCCATTTGCGCGGGGCTGCGGGGACTTCCATAGACCTGTTTCAGCTCGTTCCGGGTCTTCGAGATCAGTCCGAGGAAATCCGCCTTGCGCTTGCGATCGGCTTCGTAGCTGCGCAATCCGGCGCGATTGCCGGTGGCGCGCAGCCATTTCCTCGTGCCGGTGGTTTCGACAGTAACCGCGAAAGCCTCGTTGAACGCAGAGTCGCCGTTCACATAGACTTTCTGATGCGCCAGCTCATGGAAGACAAGACTGGCGAGATAGGTGTCGTTCTGGCGCAGCATAGTGCTGAGCAGCGGATCGCTGAACCAGCCCAGTGTGGAATAGGCCGTGATGCCTGTCACATAGACGTCCAGCCCCTGCCGCTGCAGCGCGGCGGCATTTTCGAGCGCGTCCTTGCGCGAAAAATAACCCTTGTAGGGAACGCAGCCGAACACCGGAAAGCACCATGTTACCGGCGCGAGCGAGAATTGCGGCGCGGCAAAGACCGCCAAGGTCACATCGTTGCGGCCGACATCGACATAGCTGCGGTAACTGCTGTTGTCGGGCAGCGCCAGTTCTTCCGTGGCAAAGCGGCGGATGGCGGTGGCCGATGTCAGCTTGGCGCGCAGCGCCTTGGGCGTAGAGGGATCGCGGATCAGTTTTCCAACATTTTTCCGCGCGGCCATGATCTCGACATGGCCCTCCAGCGACTGCGCGTAGTAGGAAATGCTGGTGCAGCCGGTCACACCGGACGCCATGATCGCAGCAGCAAGCAATCGAAAAACGCGCTTCAAAGCTTGCCCACCGCCTGCTCATCTCCTCGGGAGCGAATGTCCCCTTGCTCGCCGAGTCTCAAACAGGCGCACCTGTTTTCGTCAAGACCTCGAGCGGGCGGCGCGGCGCTTGCCGCTCCGTCAAGACTTGACGATCTCCGTTACGCAGTGGACGTAGTCCATGCGATGGCCTTCGGGAGCTTGCGCGACGTCGGCTTCATAGGCGCCGTAGAAATCGTCGATGATCGCGGAGCGTTCGCTTGGCGGCCGCGAGGGATCGAGCGCGTTGGCGAAAACGGTCTCGGACCAGGAGCGCAGCGTCGGCACATAGGCGCGGGCGAAATCCTGCGCATTGCGGTGGGTGCGGAACGCCTCGGCATATGGGCAGGGCGTCACCATGGTGAATATCGTCTCCAGCCTTAGCCCGGCTTGCGACACAGGCGAAGCGGGATCGCGGAAGGGTGCCGCGAACTCGTCGGGCGTCTTGTAGAACTGCTGGAACGTCGCGTTGACATATTCGGTCTCGCTGATCCGCCCAGCCCGCAGCAGATCGCGCCAATGGCGGGCGAAGCTGTCGAACATGTCGGCGCCCGTCGTATGTCCGAGATAGCGGCCTTCCTCGTCGATGCAGAAATTGGCCAGCGCAAGCCGCCCGCCTGATCGCAATTCGCGCGCCCTGGCAAGCAGGATCGTCTCCCAATCGCGCAGCGCCTGGGCGCGGAACTGCTCGCGCTCGGCATTGCTTGCACCGACCGCCTGGACGTGGTCGGCGATCATGCACGGCCGCTTGCTGATCCAGTGCATCGCCGTCGCGGAAAAGCCGAAGGAGAGCGAATTGTCCGGCAGGATCTGGCGGTAGAAGCTGGTGCCGCTACCGAAGATGTAAAGCCCGGGCGTCTCGGCCAGCGGCGCTTCGGTGGAGGTTCCAAGAAGGCCCTGGCTGAGCCGGAACAAGGTCGAGAAATCGTTATGGGGCAGGTCGGTGTAGGTGAGCGATATCGCCCGGTTCGGTTCCCTCTCCCGAACGGCGCCGATCAGCCGTCGCATCATGTCCATGGAAGTGCCCCCATCGGCGGCGCCGAAATCGGCGATGGCGAAGGGCAGGCCGTCGGCCAGTCGGGGCATCCTGGCGACAGCCTCGATGACGAGATCGCCGACCTTGTCGATGACGTATTTGGCGCCGACGGTGTTGGCCGAATAGTAGCCTGCGCCACGCATGGCGATCTTCTGGCCGTCGGCTGCACTCATTTTGTTCTCCCCTTGTTATTCATCGTCCACCCGGCCGCCACCGGCACCACGCACGCGCGATCTTTCGCTTTCCGGCACATAGGTTCTGGCGGCGAAGGAATTGAGCGCCGCAAGTGTCCGCTCGTCGATCGCGCCGCGCCGGCCTGTGGCTGGCTGCTCGGTTTCGGCGCGGCGTTCGATGACGACATCGGCGCGCGTCGCCAGCCCCACGGGCCGCGCTACGCGCATGGGTGAGCGGCGCAGCATGGCGTCGAACCAGACCGGCAGGCCGACATCCAGGATCGTCAGCGGCATAACGTTCGCTGGAGGCGGTTCGTCGAGCAGTAGGGCCGCCGTCCGGATCGGACAGAGCGGCCTTCCAGTCGCGGCGTCAGTCTCGCCGCTCCGCCAGCGCGCCGCGCGGGCAAGGCTGGGAGACTCGAAGGATTGTGCTTGTTCGGCAAGGCTCAGCATGGCCTTGCCCCAGTTGTCGTCCTCGGCCGCGATCCGGCGCGCCGCGCGGCCGACATCCTCGGCCAATCCCCATGAAAATCCGGCGCCCCGGGCCGTCTTGGCGCTCAGCGTTTCCACCTCGTTGAGCGACAGGTCGATCACGCGGCTTTTCCTGCCATCGTGGCGACATCCTCGATCAGCGGCTCGCCGCTGAACAGCGCGATGCGCAGCCAGCGGTCGGAGCGCGGATCGAAGCTCCGCGCGCCGAAGAACGCCAGCTTGGCGCGCAATATGTCGACGGGCCGCAATTCAGCGCCGATCAGATTGTCGTGGATCTCGGCATAGGGAAATTGCGCGACGATCTGGGCGCGCCGCACCGCATGGCGCCATTCGGGCCAGCGCAGCAGGAAGTCGGCGACACTGGCCGAGGCCGGCTCCTTTGCCAGCGCGGCCGCCAGGCCAAGCGCGTCGCGCGCGGTGGCCAGAGGCTGTTCGAGCTCGGCGCCGTCCTCCTCGAAGCGCTCGCCAAGCCGGGGCTCGAGCTTTTCCGCCGAGACGTACCAGAAGCGCGCATTGGCAGCCGGGTCGGCGAAGTCGATTGCCCTCGCCCAGGAATAGCAGTCGAGGAGCGCCCGGCGCAGCAAAGCGCAACTTATGCCGCCTTCGATGGCATGGCCTGGCGTTTCGTCGGCCTTCATCGTGTCGCCGAGCTCGTCGATCAAGGCGCCGTGCGGTTCGAGGATAAGGGAGACGCAGGCTTCCTGCCCCTCCAGCGAGAAGTGATCTTCGGCGAAGCGATAGAGTGCATCCCAAGGCCGCGGCTTCGCCAGAAGCTGATCGAGGTTTTCCGCCAGCGCGCCCAGGTCGGCGGCCAATATTCGGGTTGCCGTGGCCTGGCGGCTATCGTCGCTGTGCCAGCGGGCAACGCGCCGGCGCAGATCGGCGAGCGCGTTCGAGAAGGCGTCTCGTTCCGCCGCGCCGGCATGTGGTTCGGCGCGCACCCGCGCCAGCGCGGTTTCGCGGGCGAGGAACCAGCTATGCGTCAACAGCGGATGGCGCACGAGGAAGGGCGCCATGCCGAGTCCGGTCGCGTTGCCCACACCGAGCGCCCGGCGCAGGTCCGGCGCCAGCTTTGCCGCGCCGGCCGGATTGCGGCGACGGGCAATGTGATCGACAAGGTCGAAAGTGAAGGACCGGATCAGCCAGACGGTGAGCATTTCAGCCTGGAAGGATCCGGCAAGCTCCGGCCGTGAGGATATCTCGTCGCGATCCAGGATGCCGAACTTGCCGTTGCCGTAGACCGCCGTGGTGCGAAGCAGATAGCCGACGCCGAGCAACTGCTCCTCATCCGGCTGTTGTCCCTGCGCCAGCGCCGCGGCGACGTCCTCGAAGAGCCTGACACTCTTGTTCGCGCGCGCCAGCACCAGTTCGCGGCTGGTGTAGCGGCCCGCCTCCTGCAGCGGCGCATTTGCCTCCAGCCGGGCGATGTCGGCGGCGTCCGGCAATCCGTCATAGAGCACGTAGCTCGTGTCCCAGGCCTGCGCGATCACGCGGTCCGAGCGCTTCTCGTCGTCGAGCGGCGTGGAGAACGCGACCAGGCTGTATATCCTTGCCGGCGTCTCGACCGCATAGACCGCGCGCCCGAACCCATTGTCGTCGAGGTCGAACAGGTGCTTGCGGACACGCCATTTCTCCCTGGCGGCGCGGCGGATCAACTGGCGCAGGAAGCTGAGCCGCGTCGGATGCGCCGCGCCAAGCCGCTTAAGGCGCATGACGACCTCCGGCGGGCGCAGCGCGATCGCCGTCATGCGGCGATCCCTGCGAGTTTTTCCAGCGTGGCGAGCGTTTCGGCCGCCACCTCGATGCCTTGGGCATTGCTCTCGCGCGCGCCGAAGCGCCTCGTGCCGGGAAGCCGCGCTTCGCCGATGAAGGCGCCGGCGACGGTTTCCAGATTGCCGGCGAACGCGCCGCCCGACGTGGCCTCGGGCGAGACCGCCAGGAAGAACTGGCCGGTTCCGGGTGGCCCTCCGGCCGTGCCGGAGAAGGGGCTGGCGACAAGCCCTGGATTTGCCCCGGTCAGGCATGCGGCAAAGATCTCCACCAGTAATGCGGTGCCGACGCCCTTGTAGCCGCCCGCCGGCGCCATGGTGCCCTTCAACGCTTCGCCTGCGTCGGTCGTCGTCTCGCCGCTCGCATCGAAGGCCCAGCCGGGCGGGATCGGTTCGCCGGCGCGAGCGCGCTTGATGACCTCGCTCTTGGCGACGACGCTTGCGCTCTGGTCGATGACGAAGCGCGCGCCGCCTGTCCGTCCGGGACGGCGAGCGACAAGGGATTGGTGCCCACGGCTGCCTTGCGGCCGCCCCAGGGCGCGATCGAGGCCGGCGCGTTGGTGAAACCCAGCCCGACCAGGCCGGCTTGAGCGATCCGTTCGGTGTGATAGCCGAGCGCGCCGCAATTGTAGGAATTACGGATGGCGAGCGCGGCGACACCTTGGGAGCGCGCCGCTTCGATCAGCGGCGGCAGGCCGAGGGCGATTGCCGCGTGGGCAAAGCCGTTGCCGGCATCGACGGCGACAACGGCCGGGGCAGGCCGGGTCAGGCGCGGCTCGGCCAGTCCCAGCACCTTGCCGCAGGTCAAGTGCTCGCAATAGGTCGGCAGATACATCAGCCCGTGCGACTTCAAGCCGTCGCGTTCCGCCGCCGCGATGCCGGCGGCCAACGCCTCGGCCTGCCGCTCGCTTGCGCCGTGTCGGGTCAGCGCTTCTCGGGCGAGCGTTTCGATGCGGACTTCTGTCAGGCGTGTCATCCAGTCATCCACCAATCATGCCGCGGCATAGCCGAACTCTTTCTCGCCCGCCTGGGTCTGCTGGCGAATGCATTCGATGAAGCGCAGAGACGCGGGCTGCAGGTTCCGGCCTTCCCTGGTGATCCAGCCGACCCTCCGGCTCGAGCGTGGATCGGCAAGCGGGACGAAGCGCACGGCATGGCTGCATTTCCAGCGGCAGAGCCTGGGCAGGATGGTGACGCCGAGCCCGGCCTCCACCATCGCCAGGTTGGAGCTCACATTGGTCGCGGTGAGTTTCGAGCCGGCGGCAAGCGCCTCGGTCTCGGCAAGCCCGAGTGCTTCGGCCGCGCCATTGCGGATGAAGCTCTCGCCTTCAAGCTGCGCCCATTTCAACGGGCGCTTCGATGTCGCCAGCGGATGATCGACCGGACAGACGAAATCGAGCGGCTCTTGGAACAGAGGCTCGAAACTGAGCTGCGGCCGCTTGCTGGCAAGCACGCAAAGGCCAACCTCGACCATGCCGTTTTCCACCGCCTCGACGATGGCACTGGAATCGCTGTCGCGGACATGGATGTCGAAACTGCTGCCCTCGGCGCGAAGCTGGGCGATCGCGCGCGGCAGCAACGTCACGGCGACCGAAGGCACGCTTGCCACGTCGCAGCGTCCCTGCAGGTCCGCGGCGTAGCTGGTCATCGCCAGGCAGGCGCGATCGTAATGGGCGATCATGGCGCGCGCCTCGTCGAGCACGATGCGGCCGACCGGCGAGAGCGCGCCCTTGCGCTCGCTCTCGAACAGTG
>NZ_RZSB01001149.1:0-1227 GCF_004023285.1 Mesorhizobium sp. M2A.F.Ca.ET.067.02.1.1 | reverse complement strand
CCGGCGCTGCCCCTCATCCGCCCTTCGGGCCCCTTCCCCCCGTTGAACGGGGAGAAGGAAGAAAACAAAAAACCCGCCTCGAAGGCGGGTTTTTCAAATCCTGCGGGCGTATCCGGGTTAGAGGCCGAAACCCTCGAAGCGCTTCTTGAACTTCGACAGGCGGCCGCCGCGGTCGAGCAGGGTCTGCTGGCCGCCCGTCCATGCCGGGTGCGTGGTCGGGTCGATGTCGAGGTTCATCGTGTCGCCTTCCTTGCCCCAGGTCGAACGGGTCAGGTATTCGGTGCCGTCGGTCATGACGACCTTGATGGTGTGGTAGTCGGGATGGATATCGGCCTTCATTGTCTTATGTCCTGGCTTGCCGGCGCCGGTGACGGGCCAATGGCCTGCGTCGATGCGCCCCTTTTTAAAACTCGAAGCCGCAGCTAATGAAAAGCCACGGCTTCTAAAACGGTCGGCGAGCCTATACATCAGCCGGAATTGAATCACAAGGCCGCGGCAAGCGCATATTGAAGCGCGGTGTTGACCAGCGGCCAGAGGAAACGCTCATGGCGGATATCGGTGCCAGTGGAGACCAGCGCAGGCGCTCGGTCCGGCCGCTGAGAAACCTTTTCCCCTATATCACGCGCTACCGGAAACTGGCGGTCGGCGCGATCATCTCGCTGGTCGTGGCGGCGGTGACGACGCTTGCCCTGCCGATGGCCGTGCGGCGCATGATCGATCACGGTTTCCAGGCCTCGGGCTCCACCTTCATCGCTGAATATTTCGCCGCGCTGGTGGCGATGGCGGCGCTGCTCGCCGCCGCCTCTGCCAGCCGCTACTATTTTGTGATCACGCTCGGCGAGCGCGTCGTCGCCGACATCCGCCGCGACGTTTTTGCCCATGTCACGACGCTGTCGCCCGCCTTTTTCGATCGCACGCATTCGGGCGAGATCGTATCGCGGCTCGCCGCCGACACCACGCAGGTGAAGTCGGCGGTCGGCGCCACCGCCTCGGTCGCGCTGCGCAATGTCATCCTGGGCCTCGGCGCGGTGGCGATGATGGTCGTCACCAGCCCGAAGCTTTCCGGCCTGGTGATCGCGGCCATTCCGCTGATCGTGCTGCCGCTGGTCGCTTTCGGCCGCTCGGTGCGGCGCAAGTCCCGGCAAGCGCAGGATACGCTCGCGGAGGCCACCGCCTACGCCAGCGAGCAGATCGGCGCTGTGCGCACGCTGCAGGCCTTCACCAACG
>NZ_RZSB01001148.1:0-1228 GCF_004023285.1 Mesorhizobium sp. M2A.F.Ca.ET.067.02.1.1 | reverse complement strand
CCCCATGACCGAGCCTGCTTGTCGGCGAAGTCGAGCAATCTGATGCCGAGCTTCCTGCCCTGGAAGGCCGGCGAAACGGCGACGCTGAAGATCATGGCGTGGTCCGCATGACGTTCGAGCACGATCAATCCGGCGAGGTCCGAGCCTTCTTGCAACAGCCAGACCTCGCCGCGCCCGATGTGCGGCGCATAATCCTCGGTGACGGGGATCGGCGGTCCACCGAAAATGGGCGTGTAAGGCGCATAGGCATCCGCGGTCAGAGCGACGATGGCGGCGAGGTCTTCAGGGCGGGCCGGCCTCATGACTGGTCTACTCCGGCAGCGGTCGCGACGACCTTTTGCATCCCGGCAGCTATGGCCGCGACAGCACCGAAGCGGCTTTCGACGGAGACGAGGCCGTTACCTGCCATCACTCCGCCGCTTCGCGTTTACCCCCAGGCCGCCGCTCCAGAAGCTCCTTCAGGAACTTGCCGGTGTAGCTGCGCTTCTCGCGCACGATCGCTTCGGGCGTGCCTGATGCCACAAGCTCGCCGCCGCCGTCGCCGCCCTCGGGACCGAGGTCGAGCACCCAGTCGGCGGTCTTGATCACCTCGAGATTGTGCTCGATCACCACCACCGTGTTGCCCTGGTCGACAAGCTCGTGCAGCACTTCGAGCAGCTTGGCGACGTCGTGGAAGTGCAGGCCGGTGGTCGGCTCGTCGAGGATATAGAGCGTCTTGCCGGTCGCCTTGCGCGACAGCTCCTTGGCGAGTTTGATGCGCTGCGCCTCGCCGCCCGACAGCGTCGTCGCCTGCTGGCCGATATGGATATAGCCGAGGCCGACCTGGTTCAGCGTCACCAGCTTGTCGCGCACGCCTGGCACCGCCGAGAAGAACTCGACGCCTTCCTCGACCGTCATGTCGAGCACGTCGGCGATCGACTTGCCCTTGAACAGCACGTCGAGCGTCTCGCGGTTGTAGCGCTTGCCGTGGCAGACGTCGCAGGTGACGTAGACATCGGGCAGAAAGTGCATCTCGATCTTGATGACGCCGTCGCCCTGGCAGGCCTCGCAGCGGCCGCCCTTGACGTTGAAGGAGAAGCGCCCCGGCTGGTAGCCGCGCGCCTTGGCTTCGGGGAGTCCGGCGAACCAGTCGCGGATCGGCGTGAAAGCGCCGGTATAGGTCGCCGGGTTGGAGCGCGGCGTGCGGCCGATCGGCGACTGGTTCGCCGGACTCCCCGAAGCCAAGGCG
>NZ_RZSB01001147.1:0-1228 GCF_004023285.1 Mesorhizobium sp. M2A.F.Ca.ET.067.02.1.1 | reverse complement strand
GGATCTCGACCTTGGCGTTGGGCGCGGCGCTGCCGGCGACGACGATCGAGCCGTTGCTTTCGACGCGCACGACATCGAAGGTCGGCAGCGTCGAACCGGCCGCGGCGGCCGGCGCCGTTGCGTTCTTGTTGGCCGGCGCCATCGTGTTGGCCGGGGCCATTGTGTTTGCAGGAGCTTGAGGCACGCGCGCCTCGGTGGTCGTGCTCGAGGATTCAGCCGGTTTCGCGCCGGTCTGCGGCAGCGCCGCGACCTGCGCTGGTTTCTGGTTGATGTAGGGATCGAGCGCGCCCGACCCGTAGGCGACCGCCGCCACGACGGCCACGCCGCCCGCCGCGAACAAGAACGCCTTAGAAGGATTGATAGCCATAATTTTATACTGCCCCCTTAGCCACCTAACGCCGGTCTAGCGTGTTTTCTCCAAGCTCACAAGAAAAAGCCCGTCCGCGGGCTTGACCCGGCCAACCGTCCCCATCACCAATCATCGTCATGAACACGATTCGATCCGTCTGCGTCTATTGCGGCTCGTCTCCGGGCCGCGACGAGGCCTATATCAAGGCCGGCCACACGCTTGGCCGCTCGCTTGCCAAATCCGGGTTGCGCCTCATCTATGGCGGCGGCACCAAGGGCATCATGGGCGCCGTCGCCGATGGCGCGCTCAAGGCCGGCGGCAAGGTCACCGGCATCATCCCGCGCTTCCTGATCAACAGGGAAGCGACCGAAACCGCGCTCGACAAGCTCGACGAATTGCTGATCACCGACAATATGCACGAGCGCAAGCACAGCATGTTCGAAAAATCCGACGCCTTTGTGGCGCTGCCGGGCGGCATCGGCACGGTGGAGGAGATCGTCGAGATCATGACCTGGGCGCAGCTCGGCCATCATCGCAAGCCGATCGTCTTCGCCAACGTCAAGGGGTTCTGGGATCCGATGCTGTCGCTGATCGAGCATATGTCGGAGGAAGGCTTCATACACACCGCGCATCGCGTGAAGCCGCTGGTGGTCAACGACCCGGAAGCGATAGTCGCCGCTATCATGGTGGCAGGCTCGTCCGTCGACGCGCCGACGGAAGGCGTACAGTCGGTGATAGATAAGATGTAAGGCAATAAGGCAGTAGGGGAGTAAGGCAGTATGTAAGGCTGCGGAAAATGCCCCCTACTGCCCTACTGCCCTACTGCCCTACTGCCCTACTGCCCTACTGCCCTACTGCCCTACTGCCTTCCTCAAATCC
>NZ_RZSB01001146.1:0-1231 GCF_004023285.1 Mesorhizobium sp. M2A.F.Ca.ET.067.02.1.1 | reverse complement strand
CTCGAACAAGCCTCTGCTTTCGTGGAGGAAAGCAGCTTCGTCGGCGGCGGAATAGAAGCGGCCTATGGCATTGAGGATGGCCGAGCCGAATTCGATCCAGGCGCGATGCCTGGCTCGCGCCAGCGGATCGGCAGGGTGCAACGGATTGGCTTCGGTCTCCTCGAGGAATTCGAGGATGACGGCGGATTCGAAAATCACCTCCTCCGAGTGGCCGTGCCGCACGCGGAGCAGAGGCACCTTGCCGAGCGGCGATATGGCTCTGAACCATTCCGGCTTGTCGGCAAGGTCGACATTGACCCGTTTGAGCGGCACGCCTTTCTCGGCGAGCGCAATCGCGGCGCGCTGGACGTAGGGGCAGAGGTGATGGCTGACGAGGGTGAGCCTTTCGGTCATCTCACTCTCCCCAGACATAGTTGAGCGCGCCATCGTCGACGCGGGTCGACAGGAACATCAGGCGCGAGCCTTTCGGCGCCGGTCCTTCGAGACGCTCGCCGCTTTCCATGTCGAATTTCGCGCCGTGCCATTGGCAGACAAGCGTGCCGTCCTTGCAGTCCAGCGGTCCGCCGAAATGCAGGCAGACATTGGCCGCGGCGCGGATGCGTTCGCCGCTGCGCCAGACATGGACCTCGCGACCGAAGAAGGGCGCGAAGGCTGCCGGCCTGCGGGATGTCGGCGATCTTGCAGATTTCATGTTTCATCAGAAAGTTCCTTGTTGATGCAATTGCATCTATATGGATGCAAATGCATCGATCGTCAAGCTTGATGCAGTTGCATCTATCGACTAGGCTGCGCCGATGACGAAGACGTCGCCATCGCCGGAAGCCATTGCAGCCTGGGCGCGCCTCGTGCGGGTCTCGCGCCAACTGGTCGAGAGGACCGAGGACGCGCTGAAGGCAAACGGCCTGCCGCCGCTCGCCTGGTATGACGTGCTGCACGAACTCGCCGAGGCGGGCGAGGGCGGGCTAAGGCCGTTCGAGCTGATCGATCGCGTGCTGCTGGCGCAGTACGGCGTCTCACGACTGCTGGCCCGGCTGGAGGCGGATGGCCTGGTCGAAAAGCTGCCCGTCTCCGACGATGGCCGCGGGCAGACCGTTCGCATCACGGCAAGCGGCCGGGAGATGCGCCGCCGCATCTGGGCGGTCTATGGCGCTTGCATCGCCGATCGAATGGACGGCAGGCTTTCAGCCCAGGACCTGAAGACCTTGGCCAGCCTGCTCGGACGGCTGCGCGA
>NZ_RZSB01001145.1:0-1234 GCF_004023285.1 Mesorhizobium sp. M2A.F.Ca.ET.067.02.1.1 | reverse complement strand
GAAATCGGTTCGGCTTTCGATCATCCAGAGTCGCATCGTTGTCGTGGGCGAGGCACCTGCCGGCTGGATCAGCCGGGCGCAGGCCGCCGCCGACCAACTTTCGGCGGACGGAGTGGTTCTGGATGTCTCGCAGTTGCGCGAGCTGAACCTTGCAGAGCTTAATCAGTTGAGAGAGGCCATCCAGACGACCGATATTTTCTTCTCTTCCGGCAGAGTTGTCCCGGGACCGGAGCAGACGCCGGTGCTCGACAGATTGGCTGATCAGTTGAAGGAATTCGCCGAAAATGCCCGCAAGGCAGGCGTGACAGCGCGGTTCATGTTGACCGGCCATTCGGACACAACGGGTCGTGAGACGGCCAACGCCTCGATCAGCGCTGCCCGCGCCGAGACAGTTCGCGCGCTTCTCAACAAGCGCGGCGTCGCTCCGGAACTGCTCTTGGTTCGGGGCGCCGGCACCTTTGAGCCGGCGGTACCCGAAAACGAAAATAGCCGAACTGGGAACTCCACCAACCGCCGGGTTTCGGTTACGGTGAACCTGGAGTAGTGCGGAGCCCGGGATGCTGCAAAAAAAGATCTGCATGTTGGGCGGGTTCGCCGTCGGCAAGACGAGCCTGGTGCGCAGGTTTGTCCAAAGCATCTTCTCGGAAAACTACTTGACCACGGTCGGCGTCAAGATCGACAAGAAAAGCGTCGCGTTTCCGGACAAGACCGTGGACTTGATCTTGTGGGACCTGGCCGGCGAAGACGATATCGGTTCGTTCCGCGTCAGCTATGTGCGAGGCGCGACCGGGCTCGTGCTTGTCGCCGATGGAACCCGGCCAGCCACTCTTGCCGTGGCGCTCACGCTGCGTGAACGGTGCGAGGCCGAATTCGGTGCCATGCCGTTCATATTGCTGTTCAACAAATCCGACCTGACCGATCGGTGGGCGATACCGGAGGGCGAGATCGACGAACTCAAGCAACGTGGATGGCAGGTCTATCTGACGAGCGCGCTATCGGGCGAACATGTCGACGATGCGTTTCGTCAGCTTGCTTCGATGGTCGCCAAGTAGACTATGTCCAGTTTGCCGAAAGAAGTCAGAAGCTGGATATACGACTTCTTTTCCAATGGGCGCTTCGCAGCGTATCTGAAGATCGACGCCCGGCAATGCATAGAAGAGAAGGGCGGCAACCTCGACTTTTACGGGCTCTCGTCGCTTCGCATCGGCGAGCCCGTTGCCGAGCAGCTTGAATT
>NZ_RZSB01001144.1:0-1237 GCF_004023285.1 Mesorhizobium sp. M2A.F.Ca.ET.067.02.1.1 | reverse complement strand
CCGCGATACGGAGTGTTTGCGGATCATGACATTCCCCCGTTGAAAAAAGGGCACCTTCACAACGCAGGACTGTAGCCGAAGGTCCGGGGTCGGACAGTGATTTCAAGGCTTTTCGTTAAGCGGCGCGGTTAAGGAATTGCTACCTTGCGGATGGCTTCGTGCGGCCAACCAGGACCGAAGCCGTCGCGCGCGATCAAATCGGCGGTATTTCCCGGGCCGGTCGCGCTTTACTCGACTTAACCAGATGGTTAGGAGAGGCGGCCTTGCGCTAGGGTGAGCCGGCATCCTATTTAGGTCGTAACCGATCCAGAACGATTCCGCGCCATTGCTCGTATAACAAGGTGCCGGAAATCCATCTCCAACAAGGGTAGTCCATGAAGAACCCCGTTGAAACCTACATGAACCTCGTTCCGATGGTGGTCGAGCAGACCAATCGCGGCGAGCGCGCCTATGACATTTTCTCGCGCCTCTTGAAGGAACGCATCATCTTCATCACCGGTCCGGTCGAGGACGGGATGGCGACGCTGGTTTGTGCACAGCTTTTGTTCCTCGAGGCGGAGAACCCCAAGAAGGAAATCAACCTCTACATCAATTCGCCGGGCGGCGTCGTCACCTCGGGCATGGCGATCTACGACACCATGCAGTTCATCAAACCGGCCGTGTCGACGCTCTGCATCGGTCAGGCCGCCTCGATGGGGTCGCTGCTTCTGACCGCCGGCCACAAGGACATGCGTTTCGCCACGCCGAACGCCCGGATCATGGTCCACCAGCCGTCCGGTGGCTTCCAGGGTCAGGCGTCGGACATCGAACGTCATGCGCAGGACATCATCAAGCTGAAGCGCCGCTTGAACGAGGTCTATGTCAAGCATACCGGCAAGAGCTATGAGGAGATCGAGCGGACGCTCGACCGCGACCACTTCATGACCGCGGACGAGGCCCGGGATTTCGGTCTGATCGACAAGGTCATCTCGAGCCGCGAGGCCGCCGAGACAGCCACGGCTTCAGCCTGATTTCGGCAACAAACGACAGCATAACTCGGTTTTGGCGCGGCTTGCGGCATTTCGGCCACATTTGGCTGTTCCCTCAGGCGTTGGGATTGCCTACGTTAAGGCTATGTTGATTTTCGACGGCTTAGCTTTGAATGGGGTTGCAGCGAATCATTGCCGCGTTTTCTGATTTCGTGTTTCGTACAGAATGCGCTGTGTGAGCCGGGACACTGGCGGGGGCGGGTTTCCGC
>NZ_RZSB01001143.1:0-1239 GCF_004023285.1 Mesorhizobium sp. M2A.F.Ca.ET.067.02.1.1 | reverse complement strand
GTCCCGAAAAGTGGAAGCCGGTTTTCGGACCAGACCATGCGGCAAAATAAAGGACTCTAATCATGGCCACGCCGCTTGTTGTTTCCGATGTCGCGAAAAGCTTCACCATGCATCTGCGCGATGGCGTCACGCTGCCGGTGGTGGCGGGCGTCTCTTTCGCGATCCGCGCAGGCGAATGCGCCGTGCTCGGCGGTCCGTCGGGCGCCGGAAAAAGCTCGATCCTTAAGATGCTCTACGGCAACTACGCCGTAGACGAAGGCCAGATCATCGTCCAGCATGGGGGCGGGTTGATCGACCTCGCCTCCGCCAGCCCGCGCACCGTGCTTTCCGTGCGCCGCCACACCATAGGCTATGTCAGCCAGTTCCTGCGCACCGTGCCGCGCGTCTCGGCGCTCGACGTCGTCGCCGAGCCGCTGGTCGAGCGCGGCGGGGATCGCGAGACCGCGCGGGCGAAGGCTCGCTCCTTGCTTGCGCAGCTCAACCTGCCCGAAAAGCTCTGGGCGCTGCCGCCGGCGACCTTCTCCGGCGGCGAGCAGCAGCGCGTCAACATCGCGCGCGGCTTCATCACCGAGCATCCGATCCTGCTGCTCGACGAGCCGACCGCTTCGCTCGACGCCCGGAATCGCGATGTTGTGGTCGAACTCATCGCCGCCAAGAAAGCGGCCGGCGTTGCGCTGCTCGGCATCTTCCATGACCTCGACGTGCGCGGCGCGGTCGCCGATCGCGTCATCGACGTCACCGCCTTCGCCCCTGGAAAGATCGCCGCATGAGCAAAAAACTCTCGGAGGCGCCGCTGATCCATCCGACGGCGCAGGTCGAAAACTCGACGCTCGGCCGCTGGACCGAGATCGCCGAGCGCAGCCGCGTCGCCGAATGCGAGCTCGGCGACTATTCCTACATGATGCAGGATTGCGCGGTCTGGTGCGCCACCATCGGCAAGTTCTCCAACATCGCGGCAAGCGTGCGCATCAACGCCACAAACCATCCGACCTGGCGGCCGACGCTGCACCATTTCACCTACCGCGCGTCGGATTATTGGGACGACGCCGAGCATGAAAGCGAGTTTTTCGCTCAGCGCCGCGCCAAACGCGTCACCATCGGCCACGACACCTGGCTCGGCCACGGCTCGACCATCCTGCCCGGCGTCACCGTCGGCGACGGCGCGGCGGTCGGCGCCGGGGCGGTGGTGTCGAAGGACGTCGCGCCCTACACCATCGTCGGCGGCGTGCCGGCGACGAT
>NZ_RZSB01001142.1:0-1244 GCF_004023285.1 Mesorhizobium sp. M2A.F.Ca.ET.067.02.1.1 | reverse complement strand
GACCCGCACGGTCCAGATCGACGAGTTCATGGCGGCGCTGCCGGCCGATCCCGCCGTCGGCATCATCATCCTCGACGCCTGCCGCGACAATCCGCTGGCGCGCACGCTGGCAGCGGCGCTGCCGAAGAGCCGCTCGCTCGGCGCGGGCCTGGCGCCGGTCGACGCAAAGGCCGACGGCATGGGCACGGGCGGCGTCCTGATCGCCTATGCGACCGACCCCGGCGCTATCGCCTTCGACGGCAACGGCGTCGACAGCCCCTATTCGCTGGCTCTGGCCAAGCACCTGACCGAGCCGGGCGTCGAGATCCAGAGCGCCTTGACGCGTGTGCGCGGCGAGGTGACGGAAGCCACGCAAGGCCGGCAGCGGCCATGGCACAATGCCTCGCTCGGACGAGAAGTGTTCCTCGGCAAGCCCGTGGCAGAAACAGCTTCGCCCCCCGCGACGGCGGCGGCAGACGCGGCCAAGGCGACGGCAACCCCTGCCCTCGCGGCGAGCGAGCCGCCGTCCTGGGAAGTCGAGCAGCGGCTTTGGGACGAGGCTTCGAAGAAGAACGCCATCCCCTATTACGAGGCCTATCTCGACCAGTTCCCGAACGGCCGTTTCGCCACGGTGGCGAAGCTCAACATCGACCAGCTGAAGGATCCGGCGACGGGCAAGCAGGTGGCGGCGCTCGGCGCGGACGATGCCAGTGCCAATCCCGGCTCGGCCGTCCGCACCTCGGTCGGCATCACCGACGAGATGAGAAAGACGCAAGGCACCGAGCTGACGGAAAGCGCCATCGGGCTCGACCGCAACAGCCGCATCGACCTGCAATTGCGCATCGAAGCGCTGGGCAACGAGCTCGGCCAGGTCGACGGCAATATCGGCCCGAGGACGCGCCAAGCGATCGGCGTCTGGCAAGGCAAGAACAGCCTCCCGCCAACCACCTATCTGACGCGCGAACAGCTGGCTCTGCTGGTGATCCAGACCGACCCGATGATGGATGCCGTGCGCGCCAGGAACGCCGCAGACCAGGCGCGCGCCGCGCCGACCAGGAAGCAGGTCGTGCAGAAGACCCGCACGTTGGACCCGACGGCGCAGCAAAAGCCGCGCCGGAAACAGACGCAGGTCGTTCAGCGCCGCCGCAACAGCGACACCGTGGTTCGCGAGGACGCGCCGCCGCCGAGAGAAAACAACGACTTCCTGACCAAGGCGCTGATCTTCGGCAGCGGCGTTGTGATCGGCAACGCGATCAAGAATTGAT
>NZ_RZSB01001141.1:0-1245 GCF_004023285.1 Mesorhizobium sp. M2A.F.Ca.ET.067.02.1.1 | reverse complement strand
GCTTATGCGCGAGCGGATCACCTTGCACCGCCGTGACATCCACAAGCTGATCGAGGCGGCTGTCGAGGGAGATGTTCCGGGCGACTGGGGAAGCCTGTGGAAGCGGTTCCGCGGCATTGTGGAGGCGATTCCGCGCCGAGCCTGCATTGCCGAGCTCGAACGGATCGTAGCCGATCTGGCCGCATTACACGACGAAGTGGATAAGCTGCTGGAAACGCATTTGAAATCCATGAATCCAAGCGGCAATGACTCTCAAAACGAGCGGCAGCAATCTGATTCAAATACCTATTCTATTTTTGAATTTGAACCTGCTTTAGAGAAAAGCGGCGAGACGGCCGAGCCCAGCACGAGAACCGCAGAGCCCCCAAAAACGTATCCGCTGGGGCTTGTGCTGAAGGCCTGCCCCGAAATTGCCGACTACGCCGTCGATGGCATCGGCAATTGGCGCGATTTCATGATTACCGCCGCCCAGGTGCGGGGCTACCTTGGCGTCTCGCCGTCGGCGTATGAGGAGGCCTGCCATGCGATGGGCCAGGAAACCGCTGCGATCGTGATTGCCTGTATCCTGCAACGCGCTCAGCACATCAATTCCGCCGGCGGATACCTGCGTGTGCTGACTGACAAGGCCAGGGCAGGGGCGTTTTCGGTCGGACCGATGCTGATGGCGGCGCTGAAGGCGAACGGCGCCACGGCGAGGATGGCGGGGATGGCGGGGTGAGCACGGGGACGGTCTCAAGGGTGTCGGTATGAAGCTGAAGGACCGCGGCGCGAACGGCACTGGCGGAACTCCGCTTGTCCGGACATTTTCCAAAGGCGATCCTGCTCAATTCGATCCCGCGCCTCGACGCGCTTATCACCGATCTGCCGGGTCGGGATCCGAGGTTCGATTTCCCGCGGTCAGTTGCCTTGGGATTATAGGGCACTTTGTGCCGGGTACTGCCTTTGGTCTCGACATCTCCGTGCAGCGTAAGGGCGGGAGCTTGTTGAACCGTGCGTTCCGCGCGAAACGGCATGCGCGCGCCGCGAGCGACCTGCACCATCATCCGGATCTATATGATCACCCGCGCCGCCCGCCCGAGCGTCCGCTCCGCGTCATTGTAATAGTTCGAAGCCTGCTGGACCGAGTGGTGCTGCGACTGCTGCATGGCTTCCGGCAGCGGAATGCCGCGGCGGGCGGTTTCGGTGAGGTAGCCCGAGCGCAGGCCATGCGCGGAAAAGGCTTGCGGGTCGAGGCCTGCCTCAGCG
>NZ_RZSB01001140.1:0-1248 GCF_004023285.1 Mesorhizobium sp. M2A.F.Ca.ET.067.02.1.1 | reverse complement strand
GGCCAGACGGGCGCCGGCTGGTCACCGCGCTGGCGATTGTCGCGACGGTTGTCGTGACGCTGGCGCGGGCGCTGATGGTCGAAACGCGCCAGGCGCCACAGAAGGACAGGCTTCGGTTCTTCAGCTTCGGCTGGCGTTTCGTCGGCCTTGCCTTCCCCCTCGTGGGGAGCGCCGGCCGTCCCAGCATCTGCATCGTCGGCGCCATCACCTCCACCCGCGTCGCTTCGCGCCGCGACCTCCCCCATCGAGGGGGAGGTAAAGGCGTCGGCGCCTTCGGCCGACTCAAGCACTGCAGCGGGGGCTTCCACAGTGGGAACCTCTTCCGCGACCTCGGCTGCAACTTCTGCCGGCTCTTCAACGGCAGGTTCCGCTGCTGCTTCCGAGCTGGCTTCGGCCGGAACTTCAGCGACAGGTTCCGCCGCTTCCGCGACGGCTTCAGTCGGAGCTTCGACGACTGCCGGCTCCGAGCCTTCGGCTGTTGCCTCTGCGACCGCGGCTTGCGTCTCTGCCGCCTGCGCGGCACGCGCCGCTTCTTCCGCCGCCAGCTTCGCCGCCGCCGCCTCACGCGCGGCATTGTCCTGGGCTTCGAGCTTCGCCTTCACTTCGGCGGCCGGCTTCGCCTCGGAGCGATAGCCGAGACCTTTCAGGATCTCTTCCATGTCGTCGGCGGTGGCGCCGAGGATCGACATCATCGGCGGCGTCACCATGAAGGCGTGGCCGTCATAGGCGCCGTCCGGACGCTGGCCGAGACTGGGCTTCCAGTTGGTCGCCGGGCGGATGAGGTCGGCAAGCCGCTCGAGGATGTCGACGCGCACGGCGCGGCGGCCGAGATTGCGATAGCCGGCGAGCTTGTAGAAGGTCTTGTCGAAGGCCGGGTCGATGACGACCGAGGTGCGGCCCGATGCGAGCGCATGCACCACGTCGCCGAAGCCCGGCTTGTCCTTGCCGTCGTTCTTCAGCGCCCAGAGCAAGGTCACCAGACCGGCCGGAGCCGGCTTGATCAGCGCCGGCACGAAGACATGATAAGCGCCGAAGCGCACCCCGAGCCGGCGGAGCGCCGCGCGGCCTTCCTGATCGAGCGACTTCATCTCTTCGGCGATGTCGCGGCGATTGATCAGGCCGAAATGCTCGACGAGCTGGAAGGCGATGCCGCGCGCGATGCCGGTGAGCTGGTCGGCATTCTTCAAATCGACCAGGGGCTTCAGCAGCGACTCGATCTGGAAATTGACGAAACGCTCGGCGCGGGAC
>NZ_RZSB01000113.1:0-11335 GCF_004023285.1 Mesorhizobium sp. M2A.F.Ca.ET.067.02.1.1 | reverse complement strand
GCGAGAAACAGCGCCGCGCCCGCCACGTCGTTCGGATGCCCGAGCCGCGGCCAGGGCGTACGGCGGCGCGAATAGTCGAGCGCATCGGGGTCGTTGGCCACGCCCGGCTTGCCGGTGATGATCTTGCCCGGCGCGATGGCGTTGCAGACGATCAGGTCGTCGGCATGGTCGACGGCGATCTGCCGCGTCATCTGCACGATGCCGCCCTTGCTTACCGAATAGGCAAGGTCGCCGGGACAGGCGACCATGCCGTGCTGCGAGGAGATGTTGATGATGCGGCCGCGCACCTCGTTGACCGGCGCCTGGGTGAGCATCTGCGTGACGGCGCGTTTGTTGCAGTAGAAAAAACCCGTCAGATTGACGCCGATGACGCGGTTCCATTGTTCCGGCGTGGTCTCGACCAGGTTGGTGCTGGTGTAGATCGCGGCATTGTTGACCATGACGTC
This sequence comes from Mesorhizobium sp. M2A.F.Ca.ET.067.02.1.1, assembly GCF_004023285.1. Lineage (NCBI taxonomy): Bacteria > Pseudomonadati > Pseudomonadota > Alphaproteobacteria > Hyphomicrobiales > Phyllobacteriaceae > Mesorhizobium > Mesorhizobium sp. M2A.F.Ca.ET.067.02.1.1. The sequence continues at coordinate 10,889 of NZ_RZSB01000113.1, read as the reverse complement.
CAGCCGACCGAATTGGGCGACCGTCGCGCCGACAAGCGCGTCGACGGCGCTCCAGTCCGAGATGTCGGTCTTCATGTGGACGGCATTGCCGCCGGCGGAGCGGATCAACTCGACTGTGCTCCCTCCGCCCTCGATCGGCTGCTCCACCGTATCGGCAATTACGACGTTGGCGCCCTCGGCGGCGAATTTGAGCGCGATAGCGCGGCCGATGCCGGAACTCGCCCCGGTGACGATGGCCGTTTTGTTGGCAAGCAGGGCCATGGTGTTCAGCTCTCCCTCGTGACGATCTTGCCTTGCGCCGGACCGACCAGCCGCCCGTCGCGCACGATCTCGCGGCCGCGCAGGAAGACGTTGGTCAGCCGCGCTTTGACGGTCCAGCCGTCGAAAGGCGTATAGCCCGCTCGCGACACCTGATCGGCGTTGGCGATGGTGGTGGATCGGCGCGGATCGAGGATGAGCAGATCGGCGTCGTAGCCGGCGGCAATGCGACCCTTGCGCCGACCGAGGCCGAAGCGCTCGGCCGGGTTGCGGGCGCACATACGCACCAGGTCGGGCAAGGCGATAAGCCCTTCGTCCACCAGCCTCAGCATGGTGGGAAGCAGCGTCTGCAGTCCCGGCATGCCGCCCGGGATGTCAGCGAAAGCCGCATAGGGCGCCGCCTTCTCGGCAGGAGCGTGCGGGGCATGATCGGTGCCGACGACGTCGATCAGCCCGGCACCCAGCGCGGCGCGCAGCGCATCGACATCGTGCGGCGAGCGCAAGGGTGGTGAAGCCTTCAGATTGGGGCCTTGCACCTCGTAATCCTGCGCCGTGAAGAACAGATTCTGTGGCGTGGTCTCGACGCTTGCGTCGGCCATGCCGCGCAGCCGGCTCCAGGTCTCGACGCCGAGTTCGGAGTTGATCTGCCGGACATGGATCTTCGCCTCAGCCGATGCTGCGGCGACAAGCGCCCGGGCGATGCCGTTGGCTTCCGCGAGCGGCGGCCGGCTGTCCAGGAAGGAGGCGATGCTGCCGGAGCGGTCGCGCGCGGAGCTGCCGGCCAGGATCGACTGGTCGCCGGGTGAGATGCCGATCAGCGTATCGGCGCCGGCGAACGCTTTCAGCGCCTCGGCGACGCTGTCGAGGGTGGCAAAGAGGAAGGCATCCGGGACGTCGGCGGTGAAGAGCTCGAACGAGACCGGGGCGAGGTCGAGCAGGCGAGGGACGAGCGACAGATCGCGGCTGAGCACGGCCTGCAGGCCCACATCGGCATGAATGCGACCTTCGGCCATCGCCATCTTGTCAGCGAGTTGCTCAGAGGTGGCCGTCCAAGGCTCGTCGGTCGGCATGTCGAGCACTGTGGTCACGCCACCGAGTGCTGCCGCGTGGGTGCCCGAGGAAAAGTCCTCCTTATGCGTCAGCCCAGGGTCGCGCAGATGCGCGTGCGCATCCACGAGACCGGGCAGCAGGAAACAGCCGGAAGCGTCGATGACGGTCCCGGCTTCGGCGGCTTCGCCTGGCGCGACGACTGCCGCGACCTTGCCCGCGGCGATACCGACATCGCAGCGGCTCAATCCCTCGGCGTTGACCACCGTTGCGCTGCGGATCAGCGTCTCGAACAAGTCGTTGCGCTCCCTCATCCGCGCTGTTCGAAGCGGGCATGGTTGGCGTGCCAGAAGCGGGCGATGTCCTCGCGCCGCATGAAGGCGGCGCCGTCGCTTTGCTGGACATGCTCGATGACCTCGCGCAGGCCCGAGGCGCGGTTCGGCTGGCCCGTCCAGCGGGCGTGGATGCCGATGGTCAGCATGCGGCCGCCGGTCTCGTCGGCTTCGGAGAGCATATAGTCGATGGCCGAGCGGCAATCCTCGGCGAAGTCGCGCGGATTGCTGTAGCCGGGCGCCACAAGGTAGCGGCTGTCGTTGAGCGCCTTGGAGTAAGGGACGACCAGGATTTCCGTGTCCCGGTGGTCAAGGAAATAGGGCAGGTCGTCATTGCAGGGATCGGAGTGGTAGAGGAAGCCGCCTTCCTCGACCAGCAGGTCGCGGGTGTTGACGCTGGGCAGCGAGCGGCAGTTCCAACCCAATGGGCGCTTCCCAAGCAGCTTTTCGTAGAGAGCAATCGCCTCGTGCAGATGGCGTTCTTCCTCATCTCGCTCCATCACCGTGTAGTCGATCCAGCGCAGGCCATGGCCCATCAGGTCGTGCCTTCGCGCTTTCATCCACTCGACCAGAGGCGGATTGCGCTCCAGCGCCACGGCGCAGGCGGAAAAGGTGACCGGAATGTCGTAGCGGTCGAACAGCCTGGCGAGGCGCCAGACGCCGGCGCGGCTGCCATATTCGTAATGCGTCTCGGTGCCGAGGTCGCGCACCGGCATGCTGCCGGTGATATTGTATTCGCCCCAATTGTCGTTGCGGCCGTCTTCCAGCCAGTTGTACTCCGACCCTTCCTCGTAATTGAGCACGAGGTTGACGGCGAGCTTGGCACCGCCCGGCCAGGTGACGAAGGGCGGGTGAGGGCCGTAGCCGACAAAGTCGCGCGGCTGCTGCGCTTGCTGCGGATCGGTCGGCATCGGCTGGTCTCCTCTGATCTCGTTGGCTCAATTCTCGTTGGCAGCAATCCAATCCATGTAGGCGTGGAAGGCTTCCTTGCCGGGGCACGGCCGCCATTCCGTGTCGCGCATGATGCGGGCGATGTCATAGGCGCCCCACATGCCGCCTTTCAGCCGCACATCCTGCACGATATTGGCGTCTTCGCCCGGCGTCACCTCGGCCTTCAGTCCCGGCTCGCGCTCCCGTGCCCAGCCAATGATCTCGCCGATGGTCTGGCTGGAGCCGGAGCCGATATTATAGTGGCGGTAGTTGAGGTGCTGAGCATCGATCAGCGCCAGGATCGCGGCGGCAACGTCGGTCGAGGTCACGTAATCGCCGACGGGTTCGAGGCTGTTTGGCCTGATCGTTTCGCCTGCAAGGGCCATATGCGCGACGCGGTTCGGAACATGGCGAAAGTTGCGGCTCTCGGTGGCGCGGTCCATCGGGCCGTAGACGGAAGCAAGCCGCACCGAGACCGCCGAGAGGCCGAACAGGTCGGCATAGCGGTTGGTGACCATCTCGGAGGCGAATTTCGAGATGCCGTAAAGCGTCAGCGGCGCGACATAGCCGTCTTCCGGCAGCGGTTCCCCGCTCCAGTCGGGGCCGTTGTGGCGGTAGACGGAACCGGAGCTGACATAGATGAAGCGCTTCAGGTCGGGATTCGTCCGCGCCCAGTCCAGCATGCGCACGGTGCCCATGAGATTGACATCGACGATGCGGGCCGGGTCCTCGGCCTCCGGCTGGCGTTTTGCTTCCGAGGCGCTGCCGCGCGAGATCGGCGTGATCGTCGCGCCATGCACGATCGCGGTGATGCCTTGCCTGTCGAGCGTCGCTGACCAGGCTTTCGCGTCGAGAATGTCGGCGGAAATCACTGTCAGCCGGTCGCGTACCGGCGCGAAATGCTTTTCGGCCGCGGCGTCGAGGCCGGACCGGTCGAGGATCACGGCGCGGGCTTGTGGATCGCGGTCCAGCCAGGCGCGCGCGACCACGCTCATGACGAAGCCGGTGCCGCCGGTGACGAGCAAGGTCATGGGAACTCCTTTGAAAACACGGGTTCAGCGCGTCGCATAGCCGCCGTCCACGAGCATGTCGGATCCGGTGACGAAGGATGCGTCGGAGGAAAGCAGGAAGGCCGCCGCCGCGGCGATCTCGTCGGGCTCGGCGATGCGGCCGAGCAGATGGGCAGGGCCGAGGCCGACATTGGCGGCTTCGAAATCGGCAAACCGGCGCAGCAGGCGGGTCGTCGCCACGGCACCCGGCGACAGGCTGTTGACGCGGATCTTGTCGGGCGCGTGGTCGACGGCCATCGCCTTGGCGAGATGGATCAGCCCGGCCTTGGCGGCGCAATAGGCGACCGCCCTGGTGGTGGCGACGCGCCCGAATTGCGAGCCGACGAAGACGACCGAGCCGCCGCCGCTGGCCGCGATCAGCGGCACGGCGAACTTGCTCATCAGGAAGGCGCCGGTCAGGCCGACATCGATCTCGTGCCGCCAGGCGCTTTCGTCGAGATCGACGACGGTGGCGCTGGTCGAAGGCGCCGCGGCGTTGTGCACCAGCCCGTCGAGCCGGCCGAATTTTTTCGCGGCGAGGTCGACGGCCGATTTCGCGGAGTCGATCTTCGTTACATCGCACTGGCAGGCGGCGGCGGCAGGCGCGGGCGCGTCAGCGAGTCTTGTTGCCGGCTCCAGATCGTAGTCAGCGCAGATGATCTTCGCGCCTTCGGTGATGCAGCGCCGGGCAATCGCCGCGCCGATGCCGCTGGCAGCGCCGGCGATCAGGATGACGCTGCCTTCGAGGCGGTTCGTTGCTGCATCCGTCATCAGGCGCGCTCCTCGACAGCCTGCATCGCCGTGACCGGCCGGCGCAGGAGATTGTAGCAGGCGGCGAGCGTCACCAGCACGGCGCCGCCGCCGAGCAGCAGGAACATCGCCGGCGCGCCCATATGCTGCATCAGGCCGGCGGAAATGCCGGGCGTCGCGACATTGCCGATCGAATAGAGCAGGAGCAGCGTGCCGGAAGCGCCGACCATGTGCCGGCTGTGCAATTGCGAGGCGCCGAACGCCATCGCCACGGGATATACGGTGAGCGCCGTGCAGCCATAGACGAAGAACAGGACGAAGAGCAGCGGCACCGAAGAGTTGCCGAGCCAAGCGATCGCGGCGCAGAGCGTTACCGATAGGATGCCTTGTACAAGCAATATGATGCGCCGTTCGAACCGGTCCGACAGCCAGCCGACGGGGGTTTGCGCCAACATGCCAGCGATGCTGATGGTTGTGACCAGCCCGACCGTCGTCGCCGCCGACAGGCCGATCTGGGTGCCGTAGATCGGCGTCAGCACGAAGATGTTCATGTTGGTGATGCCGCCCTGGAAGATGGCCACGACCGTCACCGGCGCCAGCCGGAACAGCGCCAGCGGGCCAAGCCGCTTGACCGGTCTCGCTGAACCCGCATGCCCCGGATCGGTTGCAGGCAGCGCCGGCCAACGTCCGCCAACGAATTTGGAGACCAGCGCCAGAAGCACCGTTACGGCCGCGACCGGAAAAAGATGCGGCGATTGCGGGCCGACCAAGCCGACAAGGAACTGCCCGAGCAGCACCGCGATCGCCGTCGTCAGCATGTAGAGCGAGAACAAGGCGCCGCGATTGTGCTGCTCGGCGTAGAGGTTGATCCAGCTTTCGCAGACGACGAAGAGCGACGCCATCGCCATGCCACCGAGCAGGCGGAAACAGATCCAGCTCGGCAGGAAATCGGTGAACACGAAGCCGGACGCCGCCAGCAGCGCCAGCACCAGGATCACCACAAAAGTGCGCTCATGGCCGTATTGCGCGACCGCCGGGCGGGTGACCAGACATCCGACGAGGAAGCCCACGGGATACGCGGTCAGCACGATCTGCACGACCTGAGGAGAAATGCCGGGCTTGCCGAGATGCAGCGACACGGCGGTGGTCAACATGGCGCTGCCGATGCAGGCCAGGCAGACGCCGACCATGATCGGCAGCATTGCGCGGGAGCGCTCTGCATTGTGCCAAAGCCTCATCGCGGATTGAGCGATCGACCTCATGGATGCGGCTGCGGCGGCTCCCCTGGCGTGACCGTTGACCGACGGCAGCCCGAGCAGAAGCTACACTTTGCCGTGGTTGCCACAAACGAAGATTGACGCGGCTATGGCTTAAATTTTTTTGGCCATCGCTGTGAAGGAAAGCGGCATCTCGGCTTTGCTGCGGGCTTTACAGTGGTTTTGCACCCTCCTTACCATAGGCAAAGGCCAGAATCCGAGAAACAGCGGAAGGGAACGATATGACGATCGAACGCCTGGAGAACGGACAGCGCTTCTGCCGGGTGCTGCGCTACAACGGCACCGTCTATGTGGCTGGCCTGACGGCGGATGATCTGTCCGGCGATACCACAAGCCAGACCAAGCAGATTCTCGCCAAGATCGATGCGCTTCTGGCCAAGGCCGGCAGTGACAAGTCGAAGCTCTTGAGCGCGCAGATTTGGCTCCGCGACATTGCCGATTTCGAGTTGATGAATGCCGCCTGGGACGCCTGGATCGACAGGAGCGCCATGCCGGTGCGCGCCACAGTGGAAGCGCGGCTTGCCGGCGACCAATACCGCGTCGAGATCATGGTGACGGCGGCCGTCGGCTGAGCGGACCGGTGAGGGTGCGCCAATGCATGAGCTGGTGATCAAAGGTGGGCGCGTGGCGCTCGACGATGGCTGGGCCGAGTGCGACATCGGCGTTGACGACGGCCGCATCGCCGCGATTGACAAGGGCCTATCCGGCCAGAAGTCGATCGACGCCGGCGGCCGCTGGGTGATGCCCGGCGGTATCGATACGCATTGCCATCTCGACCAGCCCGTCTGGGGCGGCGCCGGCAATGCCGACGATTTCGAGTCGGGCACGATCTCCGCGGCGTTCGGCGGCACCACCTGCATCGTGCCATTCGGCATGCCCGGACAGGACATGACGACGATCGGCGCCATCGACCGCGCGCTGGAGCGCGCGGCGGGACGCGCCGTGATCGACTACGGGCTGCATGCCGTGGTGACCATGGGCACCGGCGCCGATGTCGAGGCGCAGCTTGAGGCGCTTGCCGGGCGCGGCATCGCCTCGGTCAAGCTGTTCATGACCTATCAGGGTTTCGCCGTCGACGACGATTTGTTCTTCAAGGTTCTCGATACGGCGCGGCGGCTGGGCTGGATCGTCATGGTCCATGCCGAGAACGACGCCGCGATCCGCCGCACGCGACAGCGGCTCATCGATCTCGGCCGCACCGATATCCGCTACCATGTCGTCGCCCACAGCGAGACGATGGAGCGCGAGGCGACGCACCGCGCTTTGGCCTTCGCCGAGATGACCGGCGCGCGCATGACCATCGTGCACGTGTCGTCCTGGCAGTCGGCGGAAGAGGTGGCACGGGCGAAGGCGCGTGGTGTCGACGCGATCGCCGAGACCTGTCCGCAATATCTGTTCCTCGGGGCCGCCGATCTCGATCGCCCGGCGGTCGACGCGGCGCGCTTCGTCTTCTCACCGCCGCCGCGCTCGCCGCGCAGCCATGAGCATCTGTGGCGCGAACTGATCGAGGGCGGCATCGATCTCTGGTCGTCGGACCATTCCCCCTATTACTTCGCCGACAAGATCGGCCGCTCCGAGACGCCAGGCTTCACCACGACGCTGAGCGGCATCCCTGGCATCGAAACACGCTTGCCGCTGCTATTTTCCGAAGGGCTGCTCACCGGCCGGCTGACACTCGAACGCTATCTGGATCTCACCTCGCGCAATGCCGCCTCGATCTACGGTTTCGCCAATCGCAAGGGCCGCATCGCGATCGGGGTCGATGCGGATCTGGCGCTGTGGGATCCAACCATGCGCTGGACGCTCGGGCACGAGGCGCTGCATTCGCGCGTCGATTTCACGCCCTATGAGGGCAGGAGCGTTACCGGCAAGCCGACCACCGTTCTGGTGCGCGGCGTGCCGGTGGTCGCTGACGGCGAATTGCAGGCCGAGCCAGGGTTCGGACGTTTCGTGGCACGCAACGCCGCAGATCCCGAGCTCTCGGGAAAACCAGTCGAGGATTGGACACCATGGCTCGATGCCTGACCATCGCCGTTTGCCAGACCGGACCGATCCAGCGCAGCGCCACGCGCGCCGAGACGGTCGGGCGCCTGGTACATCTGCTTGAAAAGGCCGCTTCCGCCGGCGCCGAGATCGCGGTGTTTCCCGAAATGGCGCTGACCACTTTCTTCCCGCGCTGGCGCATCGACGACCAGGCCGAAATCGACGCTTTCTTCGAAGCCTCGATGCCGGGGCCGGAAACGCAGCGACTCTACGATGCCGCCGCGCGCCTGAAGGTCGGTTTCGCGCTGGGTTATTGCGAGCTGACGCAGGAAGAGGGCCGCACGCGCCATTTCAACACCATGGATCTTGTCGGGCCGGACGGCGCCTTCATCGGCCGCTATCGCAAGATGCACGTGCCGGGATCGAGTGAGCCGGAAGTAGGCACGACCACGCATCTCGAACGGCGTTACTTTGAACCCGGCAATCTCGGCTTTCCGGTCTATGACTATCGCGGCGTTCGCGTCGGCCTCGCCATCTGCAACGACCGCCGCTGGCCCGAAACCTATCGCATGCTGTGCCTCAACGGCGCCGAGGTGGCGTTGCTCGGCTACAACACACCGCTGCTACTCGACGAGGCCCCCGCGCTGGCGCATCTGAGAATGTTCCACAACCATCTGCCGATGCAGGCCGGCGCCTACCAAAACACGCTCTGGGTCGCCGCCGCCGCCAAGGCCGGGCTGGAAGACGGACAGGCGCTGATCGGCGGCTCCTGCATCATCGCGCCGACGGGTGAGATTGCCGCGCAGGCCATGTCGCTCGACGACGAGGTCATCGTGCACCGTGCCGATCTCGACCTCATCGAGACGTGTCGCAAAGTGAACTTCAACTTCGCGCTCTATCGCCGCCCCGACCAGTACAAACGCATCTCGGATCCGGTCTGACATCGAATGGGCCTGATCGAGACCAGTTGCAGCCAGGCGCCGCTTGCGGCCGATCCGCTGACGTTGAGCGAGATTGTCGAGAACGGTCTTTGCATCGGCTGCGGCCTCTGCCGGTCGATGGCCGGGCGCGACGTCGAGATGGTGATGACGCCGGAAGGGCGCGAGCGGCCCGTGGTGTTGCGGGAATTGGATAAGCCGACATTGGCGAAGATCAACGCTGTTTGCCCGGGAACACGCATCGCCGGTCCGCCACCCGCGCAGATAAGCGAGGCTGCGTTGGCGGACACGGTCTGGGGACCCGTCGAACGGCTTGTACTCGGTCGCGCGGCTGACCCTATGGTCCGGTTCGTCGGCTCCGGCGGCGGCACACTGACGGCGCTTGGCCAATTCCTGCTCAGCTCGGGGCGCGTAAAATTCGTGCTGCATGTCGCGGCGTCGCGCCCCATGCCGATGCGCACGGAACGCAAGCTGAGCTTCGACGCCGCTTCGGTGCTCGAAGGCGCCGGCTCCCGCTATGGGCCGGCGGCGACGCTGGTGGATTTCAACGACATCCTCGATCGCGGCGAGCCGTTCGCGCTGATCGCCAAGCCCTGCGACATCACCGCCGTGCGCAACCTGGCGCGGCTCGATCCGCGCGTCGACGAGCATATGCGCTATGCGCTCGCCTTCGTCTGCGGCGGCGCGTCGGACCTGACCAAGTCTGAGCAGGTGCTGCAGCGTTTTGGCCTTCGCGAGGACGAGTTGTCTCTCTTCCGCTACCGGGGGCACGGAAACCCGGGCCTCAACCGGATCGAAACCAAGGATGGCCGCGCCTTCAAGATCAGCTACCGGCAGCTCTGGGAAGACGAGGATAAGTGGATGATCCAGCCGCGCTGCAAGATCTGTCCCGACGCGATCGGGCAGGTGTCGGATATCGCGGTGTCGGATGCCTGGCTGAACGGCGGACCAGCCGTCGAGGATGAACCGCTCAACGGCATCATAGTTCGGACAAAGCGCGGGCTGGAGCTGTTCGACGCGGCCGTCGAGGCTGGCGCGCTGGAGATCAAGCGCGAGAGCAACATTGCCGAGATCAGCGAATTGCAGTCGCATCAGGTGCGCAAGCGGCGCGCCGTCTGGGCGCGGCTGAAGGGCATGGCAATCGCCGGCAAGCCGGTGCCTTTTGTCAGCGACCTCGCATTGCGGGATTGCGCCGCGCAGAATTCGCCTGCCGAGAATCTGGCCGAGGGGCGGGGCGCCCGCGATCGCGCCCGACGCGGCCGTCTGGGCGAGCCGCCTGCCGTGGCGCGCGCAACAGTTTAGGGGGGATCGATGAGCGAGCAGACCGAAGTCATCATCATCGGCGGCGGCATGACCGGGGCCGGCGCCGCGTACGAGATTTCGCGCGACAGGAAGGTCGTGCTGTTCGAGCGGGAGAGCCATTGCGGTTACCACACCACGGGGCGTTCGGCGGCTAGCTTCACCGAGAATTACGGCAACGGCGTCATCCGCCGCATCGTGCTCGCCAGCCGGGCGTTTCTCACCGAGCCGCCTGCCGGCTTCTGCGATTATCCGCTGCTCAGCAAGCGCGGCATGATCACAGTGGCACGCGCCGACCAGCTCGACCTGTTGCGCGAGGATCTGGCGGCCGCGCAGGCGCTGGTGCCCTCGATCGTTGCGATGAGGCCGGATGAGGCGATCGCGCACGTTCCGGTGCTGCGCCGGGATTATCTTGCCGGCGCTTACATCGAACCGCATTCGATGGATATTGACGTCAACGGCTTGCACCAGGGTTTTCTGCGCGGCGCGCGGGCGCGGGGCGCGCGTATCGTCACCAAGGCCGGGGTCAAAGGCATCGGTCGGCAAGGCGGACAATGGCGGGTCGAAACGGAAGCGGGCGCATTCCTTGCGCCGCTGATCGTCAATGCGGCCGGCGCCTGGGGTGACGAGATCGCGGCGATGGCGGGCGTCCGCCCGGTCGGCTTGCAGCCGAAGCGCCGCACCGCTTTCAACATCCCCGCACCTTCAGGTGTCGACATTGCCGACTGGCCGCTGGTCAACGATGTCGGCGCGGAGTTCTATTTCAAGCCGGATGCCGGACAGCTGTTCGTGTCGCCGGCCGATGCCACGCCGTCGGAGCCGATGGACGCCTTTGCCGAAGACATCGATGTGGCGATCGGCGCCGAGCGCCTCGAACGGGCAACGACGATCGAGGTGCAGCGTGTGTCGCGTTCCTGGGCAGGCTTGCGGACCTTCGTCGCCGACGGCTCCCCGGTGGTCGGGCCTGACGACGAGTTTCCGGATTTCGTCTGGCTGGTCGGGCAGGGCGGCTACGGTATCAAGACC
>NZ_RZSB01001139.1:0-1249 GCF_004023285.1 Mesorhizobium sp. M2A.F.Ca.ET.067.02.1.1 | reverse complement strand
GATCGACTATCTCAGCAAGGCCGGCTTTCCCTTCGCCACGCTTGGCCGAAGTCAATCCGGCGGCGACAGCTATCCTTCGCTCGATATCGATTTCGAGAGGGCGGGTGAGGAAGCTGTCGACCGGTTGGTCGCGCGCGGCCACCGCCGCATTGCCGCCATCCGCCCCTCCCTCGATCTCAACTTCGGCTACCTGTTCCTCGACGGCTACCGCAAGGCGCTGCAGCGGCACGGCATCGAGGTCGACCCCGGCCTGATCGCCGACGGCTTCATCAACGAGACCGGCGGCTATCAGGTGACGCCGCGCGTGATGCTCTCCAAGGATCGGCCGACAGCCATCATCTTCAACAATGACGCCATGGCGCTCGGCGGCTGCAAGGCGCTGGCCGAGATGGGCATCAGGCCCGGCCACGACATCGCGGTGATCGTCATTGTCGACACGCCGCTTTGCCGCTACTTCTCGCCAACGCTGACCGCCTTCCGGCCGTCGCTGGAGCCGATGGGCCGACGGCTGGCCGAGATGCTGCTGGCTTCGCTTCCGGCTTTCGCCGGTCCCGAAGGCACACGCATCATCCGCGAGGTCTGGCCGCTGGAGCTTGTCGCGCGCGAGAGCGATTGAGCGCCTTTCTCTTCTCCCCTTGCCGGAGAAGGTGGCCGAGCGAAGCTCGGTCGGATGAGGGGTGCTCCAGGGAAAGCCAACGTATCCACTCCGCTGGCACACCCCTCATCCGGCCGCTTCGCGGCCACATTCCCTCACAAGGGGGGCAGGAGAGGCCCACCTGTCACGCAACCATCACGTTCAGGCCCTAGACCGCTCGACGGCAAGGGCTGCCCCGCATCATCGGCGCCGCGCCCTTTTGAGCCAATGGCCGCTCTGTTCGTCACGAAGGGGATTTCCATGAAACATCTCAACCGAACCGCTACGCTCGGCGCGCTGCTCGCCCTGTTCACCGCCATGACGCCGGCGCTCGCCGATAGCGTCGCCTATGTCAACAAGGGGCTCGTCGGCGTCGGCCGCATTCCGGCGAGCCAGAAGGACAAGTTCGGCGAGACCTTCGGTTCGGGTTCCGGCATGTCGATCGACACCAAGGGCTGGGCACGCGACGGCGCGGGCTACAAGGGCTCGCTCTGGCTGCTGCCGGACCGCGGCTACAATGTCGTCGGCACCACCGATTATCGCCCGCGGCTCAACACCATCTCGATCAAGCTGACCCCAACCGCTCCAGGTGCCGCGCCCGCCGCCGGGCAGGAA
>NZ_RZSB01001138.1:0-1253 GCF_004023285.1 Mesorhizobium sp. M2A.F.Ca.ET.067.02.1.1 | reverse complement strand
TCGTATTGCTGCGCGATCACGAAGACATTGGTCGCCGTCGGCAGTGCCGCCAGCAGCATCGCTGAGAAGACCCAGGTCGGCGAGAAATTGCCGATCCAGCTCAGCACGACATAGCAGAGCAGCGGATGGACGATCAGCTTCAACCCGGCAATCAATGCCAGCTCGTGCGGCACGCGGTTGAGCGGCCTCAGCGCCAGCGTGACGCCCATGGCGAACAGGGCGCAAGGCGCGGCCGCGCGGGCGAGATAATCCAGGAAACGATCGACAGGCAGCGGCGGGTGGGACTCCACATAAGCGGCGGCGACACCAAGGGCGGTCGCGATGATGAAGGGGTGCAGCACGATCTTCTTCGCGACGCCGAGCGCGAGTTGGAGCGGCGGCGCCTTCTCCTTGCCCGACAGCGCCATCATCATCGGCGCGACCGTGAAATGCAGGATGTTCTCGAAGCAGAAGATCAGCGCCACGGGGACCGCCGCCTGCTGAACGCCGGCAAGGCAAGACCCGGCCCCATATAGCCGATGTTGCCGTACGCCGCGGCAAGGGCGGTGATCGTCGCGGCCGCGATGCCGCTGCGGGAGGCGAAAATCGACCAGGCGAACATCAGCGTGAAGACGACATAGGTGGCGATGAGCGAGCCAAGGATGAAGCTCCATTCCGTCAACCGCTCGAACGGCGTCCTGGCGAGCAGTTGGAAGAACAGCGCCGGCAGCGCGACATAGACGATGAAAATGTTCATCCAGCCGAGCGCCTCCAGCGGCTGCCGGGTGATGCGCGCCACCAGGAAACCGATGAAGATCATGCCGAAGAAGGGAAGGACGAGACCGATGACGTCAGACATTTTTCGCTCAGGCGGGAAAACTCCCGCGCGGGCTAGCCCGTTGCTTCGCCCGGGGTCAAGGACTTGGCTATTGAATTGCGGCGGCGCCTGCGCCAAATAGGCCCAGTCGAAAGTCGGAGTCGATTTTTGGCTCCGTGATGTGTAAATTCAAGGTCTTAGGCGCCCTGTGCGCGGCCACGAAAGGCGCCTCGGAACCTGAGTGGTGAATGCGATGAAAACGGCCAAATTCTCGATCGGGCAAGTGGTTCGCCACAGGCTGTTTCCGTTTCGCGGCGTGATCTTCGACGTCGATCCCGAATTCGCCAACACCGACGAATGGTACGAAGCCATTCCGGCCGACGTGCGGCCGCGCAAGGACCAGCCTTTCTACCATCTTCTGGCGGAAAATTCGGAGACCGAGTACATCGCCTATGTG
>NZ_RZSB01001137.1:0-1263 GCF_004023285.1 Mesorhizobium sp. M2A.F.Ca.ET.067.02.1.1 | reverse complement strand
CCGGTATCCTCAATGGTTATGTCGATCTGGGCACCTATGTCGGGATCACGCCCTATGTCGGCGCCGGCATTGGTTTGGTTCGGACGACAAGCAAGCTTTCGGCCTCATACACAGACAGCGCCGACTCCTCCAACGATTTCGTCCTGAGCAGCAACAAAAACCAATACTCGCTCGCCTATACGCTCAATGCGGGCCTTGCATACCAAGTGACCAAGAATGTTCTTGTCGACCTCGGCTACCAGTATTTCTCCGCCCCCAATGCGGAATATGTGGCCGCCGAGAGCCTGACCTCCTATCCCACCCGTAAGGGGATCAGCAACCACCAGATCAAATTCGGCCTGCGCTACGACCTCTGGTAAAGCGAAGCGGGTCACGAAATGCCACGGCGGGTCCAACGGCTCGCCGTTTTCATTTCGGGGCGCGCCGGGTGGAAGGGAATATCCCGACAACGACAAAAACTTTGCTCTTGACGCCGAAAGGCTGAAAGCATATCGCCGTCCGTGGGCCACCCCTCCCCAACGAGGGGCCACTATCTGGAAGGGTAGACCACGATGACGACACCTACCAAGCCCGGACTCCGTCCGGCAAACCCCAATTTCTCCTCAGGTCCCTGCGCAAAACGCCCCGGCTGGTCGGCCGAGGCGCTCTCTAAGGCCGCGCTCGGACGCTCCCACCGCGCCAAGATCGGCAAGAGCAAGCTCGAACAGGCGATCGAGCTGACGCGCGAAATCCTCAAGGTTCCCGCGAACTATCGCATCGGCATCGTGCCGGCGTCGGACACCGGCGCGGTCGAGATGGCGCTGTGGTCGCTGCTCGGCGAGCGCGGCGTCGACATGGTCGCCTGGGAGAGCTTCGGCTCCGGCTGGGTGACGGATGTCGTCAAGCAGCTCAAGCTCGCCGACGCGCGCAAGTTCGAGGCCGGCTACGGCCAGCTGCCCGACCTCAAGCAGATCGATTTCGATCGCGACGTGGTCTTCACCTGGAACGGCACGACCTCGGGCGTGCGCGTGCCGAATGGCGAATTCATTCCCGCGGACCGCAAGGGCTTGACCATCTGCGACGCGACGTCGGCCGCCTTCGCGCAAAGGCTCGACTTTGACAAACTCGATGTCGTCACCTTCTCCTGGCAGAAGGTGCTGGGCGGCGAAGGCGCGCACGGCATGCTGATCCTGTCGCCCCGCGCCGTCGAGCGGCTGGAGACCTACAAGCCGGCCTGGCCGCTGCCGAAGATCTTCCGCCTGACCTCGGGCGGCAAGCTGATCG
>NZ_RZSB01001136.1:0-1267 GCF_004023285.1 Mesorhizobium sp. M2A.F.Ca.ET.067.02.1.1 | reverse complement strand
GCGATACGCCGGTGAGCGCGCTGGCCCAGTTCAAGGACGCCGTGCTGGTGCCCTCGATGAATGTCCAGACCGCGGCCGAGACGTTCCAGCGCACCGGCGCCGAAGAACTGGCGGTGGTGGAGGATTTTGATGAGCGCATCGTCCTTGGCCTGCTCACCGAAAGCCATCTGATGCGCCGCTATGCCGAGGAGCTCGACAAGGCGCGGCGCGATCTGTCGGGCGAAGGTTGACCCGATCGACAGCCCGGCCAATAAGAGGCCGTTTGGAAATCCACTCCGCCGGCCATCTGATGGCGTTTTCTGCGCTTCCGGTGCTCACGGACCCGAATGTCCGCTCCGCTCCGGTTCTCGAAACCACCACCATATGACTCGCCGAAGCGAATTTCGAAACGGTCTCTAAGACGTCACTCCTGGAAGCCATCCCATGCAAGTCAAGCGCAACGGCGACATCTCGTTCTGGTATGCGGATCTGGGCGGCATCCCCGCGCCGTGTCCGCCTTTGCCAGGCGACATCGAGGCGGATGTCGCGATCGTCGGCGCGGGCTATACCGGGCTTTGGACGGCCTACTATCTGAAGAAGGCGAAGCCATCGCTGCGCATCGTGCTCGTCGAACGGGAGTTCGCCGGCTTCGGCGCCTCGGGGCGCAATGGCGGCTGGCTGTCGGGCGGTTTCGGCTGGTCGCGCGAGAAATATCTGAAGACCTCGACACGCCCGGGCGTCACCGCCATGCAGCAGGCGATGGCCGGCTGCGTCGACGAGGTCATCCGGGTGGCGACGGAAGAGGGCATCGATGCCGATATCCGCCGCGTCGACAATCTGACGGTCGCCACCAATCCGGCGCAGCTGGAGCGCGTGCGCGAGGAATGCGAGACGACCCGCTCCTGGGATGCCGATCCCGAACGGATCGAGCTGCTTGACGCCGAGGCGACACGGGCGCGCATCAACATCCGCAATGTCATGGGTGGCTTCGTCATCCGCGGCCAGGCGCGCGTGCAGCCGGCCAAGCTGGTGCGCGGGCTCGCGGCGGCGGTCGAGCGTCTCGGCGTTTCCATCTATGAGAAGACAACGGTCACCGCCATTGCCAAGGGCATCGTGGCCACGGACCGCGGCACGGTGCGGGCCGAAACCATCATCCGCGCCACCGAAGGGTTCACGGCCGGCATCCCAGGGGAAGAACGGACCTGGCTGGCGCTCAACAGCGCGCAGATCGTCACCGAGCCGCTGCCGGAAGAGCTCTGGCACAAGATCGGTTGGCAGGGGCACGAGC
>NZ_RZSB01001135.1:0-1272 GCF_004023285.1 Mesorhizobium sp. M2A.F.Ca.ET.067.02.1.1 | reverse complement strand
GCTCTATTTCGACGATCCCGATTTCGATTTCGAGCCTCCGCCGCCGGTCGACGTGATATTCCTACCTCCTCCACCGCCGGACTTTGTCGTGCTGCCGCCGCCTCCGCCGCCAGTCGATGTTTACGTCCTGCCGACGCCGGTCTTCGTCCCCGTGCCGGTCTGGGTCAGGCCGCCGCGTGACATCGTGCCGCCGCCGGACAACATCATTTTCAACAACATCCACAACACGACCGTCATCAACAACATCAATAACACCACGATCCGCAACGAGACCGCCAATCAGGCCGGGCAGCCAGACGGCAATGCAGAGGGCGGCCTCACCACCGGCCAGAAAATGACCGGAGCTGCCATCGGTGCCGGCGCGACGCTGGCGGCCAGGATCGCGCTGCCGCCGCTCTTGAAGAAGAGGGCGGCCGTATCCGGTCAGGCCCAGTTCAACCAGAATCAGGGCGCCTTGCCGCTGAAGCCCGGTCAGGGTGTGACGCAGGGCCAGCAGCCTGGTGCTGCGCGTCCGCTGTCGAAGAACCTGTCCACCCGCAAGCTCGGAACCGACCACGCCTTGCCGGGAGCCGATGGCAAAACGCTGCCGCTCGTCAACGGCAAGCCGGTGCTCAACGGCCGGAATCTGCCCAACGACAGGTCGAGGAAGCTGCTTGGCAAGCAAGGCATTGTGGAGGGCAACCAGGAGGCGACGGGAAATGCCGGCGCCGCGGCGACCGGAGTGCAGGGCACGGATCAGCGGAAGGGCAAGAAATTCCGCAAACTGCCGACCGTCAACGGCTTACCGGCCGACAACGGACTCAACTCACGGGAGAAGTTAAGGAAGAACAATCCCAACGCGTTGTCCGACCAGGGCAACGGCAAACCGAAAAGGCTGATGCGCAAGGATTTGTCAGCCGGCCGGTCCATAGTCGAGCCAGGCGATCAGGGCTCGGCCAACAGAAACGACAAAGGCAGAAAATTCGGCAAGCTGCCGACCGTCAATGGTGAGCCGGCTGACAACCGGACGAGCGTGCGGAAGCACCTGAGGAGGAACAATCCGGACGGGTTCTCCGACCAGGGCTCGATCGACAGGAACGTCAAGAAGGTCCGCAGACCGCCGACCGTCAATGGTGAGCCGGCCGACAATGGGCCGAGTATGCAGAAGCGGCTCAGGAAGAACAATCCGGATGTCTTCTCCGGCGAGAATCAGGGCTCCGCCGGCGGGAACGACCGGGCCAGGAAGTTCCGCAGGCCGCAGAACGAGGAAGGTTCCGTCGGCCCCGAAGTCAA
>NZ_RZSB01001134.1:0-1272 GCF_004023285.1 Mesorhizobium sp. M2A.F.Ca.ET.067.02.1.1 | reverse complement strand
CACCATGCCTGCCGAGACGATCAGCTTGGCGCCGTCCTCGATCGACATGTCGAGCAGCACGATCTCGGATTTGTGCACATACATCAGGAAACCGGTGGTCGGGTTGGGCGTGCAGGGCATGAACACCGCGATCAGCGGATCGCCTTCCTGGTCGAGCTTCTGGTTGATCTCGGTTTCCTTCTCGCTGGCGACGAAAACCAGTGACCAGACTCCCTTGCGCGGATATTCGACCAAGCCGACCTGGCGGAACATGTCGCCCTTGTTCGACAGCACGGTCTCGAAAATCTGCTTCAGCGAGCCATAGATGCCGCGCACCAGCGGCATGCGACCCAGCAGCCGCTCGCCGAAATTGACGATGGCGCGGCCGACGATGTTGGCGGTCAGGAAACCAATCAGCGTGATCAGCACCAGCGCCACGATCAGCCCGAAGCCCGGAACCGGGAACGGCAGGTAGGTGTCGGGATTGTAGCGGGCCGGGATGTAGGGCTTCACCCAGGAATCGACCCAGCCGATGAGCGACCAGGCGATATAGGCCGTGATCGCCAATGGCGCGCAGACGACGAACCCCGTCAGGAAATAATTCCTCAGCCGGGTCATGCCAGAAGTCTTCAGGGCGTCGGACATGGGGCTCACCCGCGGCGCATGTTGCAGCGCAGAGATTAGAGAACCGCGAGCCGGTTTGGAACTGCGAAGTTTTTAGAATCTACGCCGGAGCGAACGCCGCATAACCACGCTATTCCACCGTCACCGATTTCGCCAGATTGCGCGGCTGGTCGACGTCAGTGCCCATGAACACGGCGGTGAAATAGGCGAGCATCTGGATCGGCAGCGCGTAGATGATCGGCGAAATGATCTCCGGCACCTCGGGCAGAATGATCGTCTCCATCGACTTGATGCCGGCCTGCGCCGCGCCCTTGGCGTCGGTGATCAGGATGATCTTGCCGCCGCGTGCCGCCACTTCCTGCATGTTCGACACGGTCTTTTCGAAGATGCGGTCATGCGGCGCGATGACGATCACCGGCATGTTCTCGTCGATCAGCGCGATCGGCCCGTGCTTCAGCTCGCCGCCGGCATAGCCTTCGGCGTGGATGTAGGAAATTTCCTTGAGCTTCAGCGCCCCTTCCATGGCCAGCGGGAAATTGGTGTCACGGCCGAGATAGAGCACATCCTTGTAGCGCGACAGCTCGCGCGAGATGCGCTCGATCTGCTCGTCGAGCTTCAGCACCTGGGTGGCGAAACGCGGCGCTTCGGAAAGCTCGCGCACCAGCTGCT
>NZ_RZSB01001133.1:0-1273 GCF_004023285.1 Mesorhizobium sp. M2A.F.Ca.ET.067.02.1.1 | reverse complement strand
AATGCCGGTCGCGGCAGCTGTTGAAGGCGATGCGCCGGTGGCCGCATTGATCACATGCTTCGACGTGCCCGCCGAGCGCGGCGGTCCGGCACAGTTCGATCGCCGTCATGACACGGCGCTGGGCGGTGGACAGCGACGCATCATGCTGTGCGCGATAGGCTTCGCCGTAGTAGCGGAAGATATCCGCCACTTCCGGCCCCGAGCGGGCCATTGCCGCGACCGTTCAGAAGTATTGCGGCTTGGCAGGCGGCGGCACGGTGGGCGCCGGGCGCGGCAAGAGCTCGAAGGGGCTCGACGTGGCGCAGACCTTGTTGGTGGCGATCCGCAGGTAATGGGCGGTGGTCGCGAGGCTGCGGTGACCGAGCAGCAGTTGAATGGTGCGCACGTCGGCGCCGGCCTCCAGCAGATGGACGGCGAAGGCGTGGCGAAGCGAATGGGGCGTGACCGGCTTGGACAATCCGGAGCGGTCGCGCGCTTTCGCGCAGGCCTGTCCCACCGCATCCCTGGTGATCGGCTGGCCGGCACGATCGCCGGGGAAGAGCCACTCCTTTGGCCGCCGCACCTTCCAGTAGCTGCGCAGGATCTCCAAGAGCTTGGGCGACAGCATCACGTAGCGGTCCTTCTGGCCTTTGCCCTGCTCCACGCGGATGACCATTCTCTGGCTGTCGATGCCCGTGGGCTTCAGCTGCACCGCTTCCGAGATGCGCAAGCCGGCGGCATAGCAAGTGGTCAGGATGGCGTGGTGTTTGAGGTCGAGGACGCAGCCGAGGAACCGCTGAACTTCCTCGGCACTGAGGATGATCGGCAGCTTCTGCGGCTTCTTGGGAAGCGGCAGGACCTCTTCAGGCGCCCAATCCCTCTCGAGCGTCACACTGTAGAGAAAGCGCAGCGCCGCAATGGCGGTGTGGATCGAGCCGGGCGACAGCTTCTTCTCGTTGGTCAGATAGACCTGATAGGTCCGAATATCCTCGCGCCCGAGCAAGTCCGGCGACTTGCCGAAGTGGCGGGCGAACAGCGACACCTGTTGCAGATACGACAGCTGGGTGTTGAGCGCGAAATTGCGCACCTGCATGCCTTCGCTCATGCGCTGGCGAAGTTGGGTCATGACAAACTCCTCCTTTGTCCGGTGGAATGGGCTGCAAGCAGCCACTCCATGCTGACGCAGTCGGAGCTTGTTGTGGACACATGACCAGCGCGACAGACGACGCGATCAGATCACGCCGGCGACACACCCTCCTTGCCGCTCCGCATTCGCGGAGCGGGTTAGTCCAAG
>NZ_RZSB01001132.1:0-1275 GCF_004023285.1 Mesorhizobium sp. M2A.F.Ca.ET.067.02.1.1 | reverse complement strand
GATGATGAGCCCGGCAAACGCTCCTTCCAGCCAATGAACGTCAATTTCGGCCTTTTCCCGCCGGTCGAAGCGCCGAAGGCCGACGGCAAGCGCCTGCGCGGCAAGGACAAGACCGTCGCCAAACGTCATGCGATCACGGCGAGAGCGCTGGCCGATTGCAGGGGGTGGCTCGGACTGCCGCCACAGGCGCAGGCTGCGGAATAAACGCCCCGATCAACGCGCCGTTCGTCGCCAGAAGCTGGCCGCGGCACGGCGCGCTGCTGAGATGAAGCGTCTCGCGGTACCGGACAAACCGTGCGCCGATACCAGAATCGGGCCAATTTCCGTCAGGACATTCGACGTCGATTCGGATCTCAGCCGGTCAAGAGCGTCCATGCGCTTTGCCAGCCTTGGCAGCTCGGACGCCAGATCCTCTGACCGCATATAGCCAATGACGCCATTCACGTAGCGTTGCATTTGTTCGGCACCGGCGCCTGGTTCCGACTGCGCCAGGAAGGAACGCAACTTTTGCTCGATCTTGCGTTTTTGCCTCTGCGGAAGCACCTGCGTGCGCATGAATTTCGGCTCTTGCAGAGAGTGCATGTGGATCTCGGATGCCCTGGCCTCGCACTCGTGCCGCAAGGCATCCAGAAGCTCGACCAAAGTGCTGACGTTCAAAGCGGAAACGGTTATGCCGAACTCCAAGTCCACGCCCGGACATTCCCGTCGCAGCCGGATGATGTTGTCGACGAATAGCGGCCAGTCGAAACCGTGCCGAATAAGGGCACCGCGGGCACCAGTGTCGTCGACACTTGCTTGGACACTGACATTCTCAAATGCGTTCCACAGCTGGAATATCGATCTTCCGCCCAAGCCCGTGACGGACATGTTCGTATTATAGCGCAGGCTGACATGGGTTCGTCCTGCCTCGATCAGAGCATCCAGCAACCGATAGTGCTCTTCCATCAAAAGCGGTTCGCCGCCAGCGAAGTAGATCGACTCGATATTGTCGATCCAGCCCGACATCTGGTCCATCATCTCGGTGGCCGAGGCGAAGCTCTTGATCTCGGCTTTGTCACCCGCGGTGACGCCGATGGCGCGGCCATCGGTGAACCACTTCGAACTGGCGCCGTGCCAGCAGCTTCGGCACTTGAAATTGCACAGGTTCGAGAACCTGACATCGAGCGCCGCCGGCGATGCCGGCGCGGCCGCGAAGGGTTCATCCGCGGACGCAAGCCGCCGGTGCCATGCGCTGAACTGGCGATTCATCTGCTGGCGCAGGCTGTCCCCCTCTCT
>NZ_RZSB01001131.1:0-1276 GCF_004023285.1 Mesorhizobium sp. M2A.F.Ca.ET.067.02.1.1 | reverse complement strand
GTCTGGAACGCGATGGGTTCGTGACGCGAAAAGTGTTTCCGACCATTCCGCCGCGTGTCGATTACGAGCTGACCGAGCTCGGTCATGAGCTGCTCGTGCCGGTCGGCGCTCTGGGCGAATGGGCGCGCAAGAACGCAAATCGGGTCCGCGAAGCGAGAGCGAAATTCGACAGCCAGCAAGCCTGAACCCCTTTTTGGTTCAAAGGTTTGCGAACCATTGAACAACCCGTGTCGCTCGGCGCCGGGCCTGTCGTGCCTCCGGATTTGATCGGATTTGCTGCGGCTCTCCAGCTAGCCTCGCAGTTGTGTCCGCGTAACCGTCTCGACAAGGATGACTGTCTTTAGGCGGCCACCGATCAGGCGCTTGCAGCGGTAGTGGTGCAGCATGGTGTCGAGCAGTTCTCGTGCTGCGCGTCCTTCTTGTCGATCGCCTTCGGGTCCCTCACGCAGGCAACGCGTGGAAGGTCTTTGCTGATCTCCACATAGGCTGTAACGCCGAGCAGGCAGACCAGAGCAATAAGGGCGGCCACGAGCCAGCCGTTCAGCATGTGTTGACGCATTGTTTTCCCCTCGCGACCACTAACTGGGGCGCGAAGGCAACCATTGGATGTCGCGGAGCGCATCTGCCGCGCGGGCGTCGTTACAAAACGGCAAGCCTGGGGAGAATCGGAGACCCGTCAGCTCTCGGCCGGAACCGGCTTCGGCTTGCCTTCGCCGTCGAGCGCCACCATGACGAAATCGGCATGGGTGACCTTCTCCATCAGGTCGGAAAGGTAGCGCTGCGCCCAGGCCTCGACCTTGAGCACCATCGAGGTGCGGCCGACGCGCTCGACATGGGTGTAGATGCATAGCGTGTCGCCGATCTTCATCGGCTTGGCGAAGGACATCTCCTTGACCGCGGCGGTGACCACCCGGCCCTTGGCGCGCTCGGCGGCGCGGATGCCGCAGGCAAGGTCCATCTGCGCCATCACCCAGCCGCCGAAGATGTCGCCGGCGGCATTGGCGTCGGACGGCATGGCGAGCGTGCGCAGCGTGAGATCGCCAAGAGGTTTTCCGTCCGCGTAGTGCACCATGGCGAAGTCCTTAGGAGGTCAGTTGCTGTTGCGTAGCAATGCGACCGCGATGTCGCAAGCTCTGCTGAAAGCGAAAACTGCGCTGCCGGAGCAGTCGCTTTTTTCACAAGCCATGCCGGAAGGTCCGGCGACGACGTGAACCGGCAATGTCTAGGCTAGGCCGCGAATTTCGGAGCGCCCCGCCTATCATGCAGACTTATGATT
>NZ_RZSB01001130.1:0-1277 GCF_004023285.1 Mesorhizobium sp. M2A.F.Ca.ET.067.02.1.1 | reverse complement strand
TATCGGATGTTCACCTCGCGTGCCGAGTTCCGGCTTTCGCTGCGCGCCGATAACGCCGACGAGCGGCTGACGCCGCTGGCCGGGAAGCTGGGCATCGCGTCGCCCGAGCGGCTGAGGCGTTTCGGCGGGATGATCCAGAGGCTCGATGAGGCTCGTATCTTAGCGAAGTCGGTAGCCTGGACGCCGAACGAGGCGGCGCGGCACGGGCTGGAGATCAACAAGGACGGCGTGCGCCGCTCGGCCTATGAACTGCTGGCGCATCCGGGCGTCGACATGGCCTGGCTTACTCGTGTCGAGCCGCGTTTTGCCGCGCTTGACGCCAAGACAGCCGAGCGGCTTGAAACGGAAGCGAAATATTCGGTTTACCTCGATCGCCAGCAGGCGGACGTGGCGCAGATCAGGCATGAAGAGTCGAGGCTCATCCCGGAGGAGATCGACTTCTCGGATGTGCCAGGCCTGTCGAACGAGTTAAAGCAGAAGATGAAGACGCGCCAGCCGCGGTCGATCGCCGACGCGCAACGCATGGAAGGCATGACGCCGGCGGCGCTTGCCATCATCGTCGCGCATGTCCGCAATGCCGAGCTTGGCGCGCGAAGGTCCGTGGCGTGAGCGCGGATGCCTGGGCGGACCTGCAGAAAGCAGCAGGTCCGGTTTCACGTGAAACATTCGAGCGGCTTCGGGCTTTCGAACAGCTGTTCCTGAAATGGAACCGCAGCATTAATCTGGCGGCACCATCGACGCTGGACGATATCTGGCGCCGGCATATTCTGGACAGTGCCCAGCTTGCGCGAATCGCGCCCGCCGCAACGCGCTGGGTCGATCTTGGCTCGGGCGGTGGGTTTCCCGGATTGGTGCTCGGCTTCCTGCTCAAAGAACGTCCCGGCGCATCGATCGATCTTGTCGAAAGCAACCGCAAGAAGGCGTCGTTCCTGCAATCCGTCGTCGGACAGTTCGATTTGCCGGCGCGGGTCCTGGCGAAGCGCATCGACGACAGCTATCCGCTTGTTTCCACACCGGAAATTGTCACGGCTCGGGCGCTGGCGGCGCTCCCGGACCTGCTCGATCTGGCTGCGCCCTGGCTGATCAAAGGGGCGCGCGCGCTTTTCCATAAAGGCCGGGATTACCGGGCCGAAGTGGAAGAAAGCACTCACCACTGGACCTTCGATCTGGTAGAACATTCGAGCATGACCGATCCCCATGGCGTCATCCTCGAAATCAGCGACTTGCGTCCGGCGAAACAGCAATGAATTACTGGCATAGGCCCATGAGCACAGCAC
>NZ_RZSB01000112.1:5000-11419 GCF_004023285.1 Mesorhizobium sp. M2A.F.Ca.ET.067.02.1.1 | reverse complement strand
TCTGATCTCCGCCGATCGCTTCTCGCAATTGACCGCGGTGCGCACCATCCTCGAGGGCACCGCGACCGAGCTCGCGACGAAACGCATCAACGGCAACAATCTGCGCGCGATCCGGCGCCACTGCGCCGAACTCACCGAGGCCGCCCGCAATGGCGGCATCGAAAACTATCTGCGCAAGAACCACGACTTCAAATTCGGGGTCTATCGCCATTGCGGCAACGAACAGATGATCTTCCTCATCGAGACGGTGTGGATGCAGGTTGGGCCTTTCCTGCGAAACCTGCATATCGGTTTCGAGGATGATCTCGCCGGCATTCTGGGTATCGACTACCATGAGGAGGTCGTGGCGGCGATCGAGGCCGGCGACGGCGAGCGGGCGCGTCGGGCGATCGTGCGTGACATCGAGGAGGGCGCCACGCATATCCTCGGGCAGGTGAAGTTTCCGGAGATGCGCCACTAGAGTAAGCAGGCGGGTTGTTCGATGATTCTCGGCACTTCCTCAACTCGGCCGATTTGCTCGACTTCGCCGTAAAGTCGTCGCAGCAAACTTCTTAGGTCCGAAGCCCTCAGTCGTCATACGTGGACGCGAGCCTTTGGTCGCGACTGCCATACGCCTGATGACCTCGTGATCGAGATGAGCATAAAGGTACTAATCCGCCTGCAATGCACGCAGTCTATTCAGCCTATCTACGCCTCGCCTACCCGCGAAGGCATTGGCGCCTTCGTCCTCCCAGCTCATTGCCAGCATGACCTTCGGTGTGAATGGAAAGGTCACAACGGCTGTCTTGTTCAGATAGCCGTGGTCGCCGTAAATCGGGTGCCAAGTCTTAGGTTCTACCCAACGAACAACCGGGTCGTCGCTGGTGATAAAGAAACCCTGAGCGGCCCCAATGGTCCGCCAACGCATCTGGAAAAGTACGGGTGTCAGCTTGTCGGCAGCAGTGAGGTGCTGCAACGCCCACTCCTTCCCCAGTTCGAGCCGGTAGCCGCTAGGGTCAATCAGGCTCCTCCGAAGGGAAGTTCTGCTCTCTTCGGTAAGCTGCCTGCCTTCGCCCTGCTCGATCCGATGCACCAGCGAATTGAAGGCCCGGTCGTGTACACCAGTCGCATAGTTCCGAATCTGAATCATGCGGCCAACCATCTCGGCCGCGTCTTTCCTGGAACCAGGTGTACGCACCACCATCACGGCTAGGAGTAGATTGGAGCGCACGTGCTTTCGATCCGAGACTGCGCCATGTCCATCTTGTCCTGGTGCTCCGGAATCTTGCCGTTGATCAGCCGCATCCAGCATTTCTTCGATGCGAAGGTCATAACTGCCATCCGGCGCTTCAACGGAATAGAAATGAGTTTGCTTGGCCGTCTCTTCGGGCATGCGGGAAAATTTCTTGCCGTCGGCCTTCGTATATGTCCAGACGTGACCTTTCGGCTGCACCCCAGCAAAGTGCTGGAGATGCAAGCGCGGAATAAAGTGTTGACCTTTTGGATTACTCATTGTGAACGAAAATCACGCGAGGCAGAACCATTATTTCAGACCGAGTATACCATGAGCGCTCTATTAACCAGCGATCAAGACTAGACCCAGGTGCTCACGGGGACCCGGGGGCAGTGGAATATTGAGCCCATTTGCTCGATAGCATGAGGACGCTGCTATCAGCGTAACTGCGCGATCAATCGCGGGTAGCTAAGATGACGACACGCCGAATCCGGCTTGGCTTTCGCTGACCATATCGCTATGCTGCGATCGCAGATCGCGAAAATGAACCGGAAAATGCCGCCCGATATCCCAGCTAGTGACTTGAAAAGATGAAGAAAAGCCTTTCGGCGCCAGCCGATGCGGCCTTCGTAAACTCACAAGCTGAAAATTGGATATCGTAGCCTGCAAGGGCTACAGCACCTAAAAAGGGGCTGGAAATTGAGCGACGCAATCACGGACGTTTTGAACTGGCTTGAAAGCAGGAAGGACATCCAGAGCCTGCGGGCGGCGGTGTGCGACCTGAACGGCATCATGCGCGGCAAGCGCATTCCGGTCGAGCAGGCGCGCAAGGCGCTCAAAGGCAAGCTGCGCATGCCCTATTCGGCCATCGGCCTCGACATCTGGGGCGAGGACATCGAAGGCAACGCCCAGGTCTTCTCGACCGGCGACGCCGACGGGCTTTGCCACTGGACCGGACGCGGCATACTGCCGGTCAACTGGACGGCCCATCCGACCGCGCTTCTGCCGCTCTGGCTGGCGGATGACGGCGGCGCGCCCTATCTCGGCGATCCGCGCCGCGCGCTGGCCCGCATCCTCGACCGCTACGCCGCGCTCGGCCTGACGCCCGTCACCGCGACCGAGCTCGAATTCTATCTTGTCGATCCGACCTCGCAGCGGCCAGTCGGCCCCGTCTCGCCGGTCACCGGCAGGCGCCTCGATTCCGACGCCGCGCTCTCGATCGACGAGGTCGACGATTTCGAAGCCTTCATCCACGATATCTACGAAGCCTGCCGCATGCAGGACATTCCGGTCGACACTGCGATTGCCGAGAACGGCGTCGGCCAGTTCGAGATCAATTTGAACCATGTGCCCGACGCCTTGCGCGCAGCCGACGATGCGGTGCTTTTCAAGCGTACCGTGAAGGGCATCGCCCGCAAGCATGGCTTCGCCGCCTGCTTCATGGCCAAGCCCTATGGCGAGCGCGCCGGCAACGGTTTCCATGTCCATTTCAGCGTGCTCGACAGGCAGGGCCGCAACATCTTCGACGACGGTTCCGACCAGGGCTCCGAAACAATGCGCCACGCGGTCGGTGGCCTGCTTGACGCGATGGCGCAAAGCACGCTGGTATTCGCGCCGCATTTCAATTCCTACCGCCGGCTGCGGCCGAGATCCTACGCGCCGACCGCCGTCGCCTGGGGCTACGAGAACCGCATGGTGGCGATCCGCATTCCAGGCGGACCTTCGGCTGCGCGCCGCATCGAGCATCGCGTCTCCGGCGCCGATGCCAATCCCTATCTGGTGCTGGCGGCGATCCTCGGCGCGGCGTTGATCGGCATCGAGCGCCAGCTCTCGCCCGGCGAGCCGACCGGCGGCGAAGGCCAGGGGCTGACGCTCGCTAAGCTGCCGCCGGACTGGGCTTCGGCGATCGCCGCCTTCGAGGCTGGCCCGCGTGTCGCCGAGATCTTCCCGGACGTGCTGCGCGACGCCTTTGTCGCCTGCAAGCGCCAGGAACTGAACACGTTCGCGCTGAATGTCAGCGACTTCGAGATCGAGACCTATCTCGAGAGCGTTTGACGCCGGCAAGCTGAAGTGCGGGCAGGAGAGCGGCCGGTACTCTATGGGAACTGCAAGATCCTCGGTTGGATCAAGCAGCGAACGGCTGGAAGGGCGATAAAAGGGAAATCTCCGAGTTGGGCTCGCGGGGTGCTCGTATCAGTGACTGCGGAACAGGATTTGCCTTCTGCTCCAATCCGGCGACGGGCACCAAAAAGCAAAACGCCCGCTTTCGCGGGCGTTTGTTTGGTTGCGGGGACAGGATTTGAACCTGTGACCTTCAGGTTATGAGCCTGACGAGCTACCGGGCTGCTCCACCCCGCGTCACCTACGAGCAAGCGTTTGCTTGCGACTACGAGCAAGCGTTTGCTTGCGTTGTTGGACGTAAGCGCAAGCCTGGGAATAGGCTGGCCTACAGATAGGTAGATGGCTCACCAAATGAAAGGGCCGCTTTCGCGGCCCGTGGTCCCGTTGGCGGGCCTTTATCGTAGAGAGAAGATTTAGCTCGATCCGGGTTTTTGATCCGGATGTGAGGGTGAACATGCGCTTGGCAGACCTGGCAGCGACCTACTCTCCCGCGTCTTGAGACGAAGTACCATCAGCGCTGGAGCGTTTCACGGCCGAGTTCGGAATGGGATCGGGTGCAGCCGCTCCGCCATAACCACCAGGTCGGCAAAACGCATGTTCAAATCGAGAAGCTTTTTTTGAGCGAATAGCCGATAGTGAGTAGCCAATAGGGGACCCTATTTGCTGCTTTCCAAGCTATTCGCTGGTCTTTGTTGTGCCCTGGATGTTCATTTCAGCCCGGCGCCTTTCGAAGCGAAGCTTCGCAAGGTCGACCGACCGTCGGCGCCGATGCGCCGCACCCACGTAGCGCCGCCCGAAGGGCGGAACAAGCGTGAGTGAGAATGGCGACAATCCTTCGGATTGCGCCTTGATGGATATAAGTAATGAGAACGATCAAGCCTATCGAACTATTAGTACCGGTAAGCTTCAAGCGTTGCCGCTCTTCCACACCCGGCCTATCAACGTGGTCGTCTTCCACGGTTCTCAGGGAATACTCGTTTCAAGGTGGGTTTCCCGCTTAGATGCCTTCAGCGGTTATCCCGTCCGGATATAGCTACCCTGCGATGCGGCTGGCGCCACAACAGGTCCACCAGAGATCCGTCCATCCCGGTCCTCTCGTACTAGGGACAGATCCTTTCAATATTCCTACACCCACGGCAGATAGGGACCGAACTGTCTCACGACGTTCTGAACCCAACTCACGTACCGCTTTAAATGGCGAACAGCCATACCCTTGGGACCTGCTCCAGCCCCAGGATGCGATGAGTCGACATCGAGGTGCCAAACAACCCCGTCGATATGGACTCTTGGGGGTCATCAGCCTGTTATCCCCGGCGTACCTTTTATCCGTTGAGCGATGGCCCTTCCACGCGGGACCACCGGATCACTATGACCGACTTTCGTCTCTGCTCGACTTGTCAGTCTCGCAGTCAGGCAGGCTTATGCCATTGCACTCAGCGAACGATTTCCGACCGTTCTGAGCCCACCATCGCGCGCCTCCGTTACTCTTTAGGAGGCGACCGCCCCAGTCAAACTACCCACCATACATTGTCCCGGACCCGGATAACGGGCCGCGGTTAGACATCCATAGTAATAAGGGTGGTATTTCAAGGGTGGCTCCACCTGAGCTGGCGCCCAGGCTTCAAAGCCTACCACCTATCCTACACATGCCACTACGAATGCCAATGTAAAGCTATAGTAAAGGTGCACGGGGTCTTTCCGTCTAACCGCAGGAACCCCGCATCTTCACGGGGAATTCAATTTCACTGAGTCTATGCTGGAGACAGCGGGGAAGTCGTTACGCCATTCGTGCAGGTCGGAACTTACCCGACAAGGAATTTCGCTACCTTAGGACCGTTATAGTTACGGCCGCCGTTTACTGGGGCTTCGATTCAGAGCTTGCACCCCTCCTCTTAACCTTCCAGCACCGGGCAGGCGTCAGACCCTATACGTCGCCTTGCGGCTTCGCAGAGCCCTGTGTTTTTGATAAACAGTCGCTACCCCCTGGTCTGTGCCACCCTCCCCTGCTTGCGCAGAAAAGGGTCACGCTTCTTCCGAAGTTACGCGTGCAATTTGCCGAGTTCCTTCAGCATAGTTCTCTCAAGCGCCTTGGTATACTCTACCTGACCACCAGTGTCGGTTTCGGGTACGGTCTATAAGGAGGAGCTATTTCCTGGAACCACTCCGCTGCCCGTTCAATCCGATAAGATTGGACAACTTGTGTGATCCGTCACTACCTCCAGGCCCACGAATATTAACGTGGTTCCCATCGACTACGCGTTTCCGCCTCGTCTTAGGGGCCGGCTAACCCTGCTCAGATTAACTTTAAGCAGGAACCCTTGGTCTTTCGGCGGGGGAGTCTCTCACTCCCCTTACGTTACTCATGTCAGCATTCGCACTTCTGATACCTCCACCGCCCCTCACGGGTACGGCTTCATCAGCTTACAGAACGCTCCGCTACCGCTCGTGATTGCTCACGAACCCTAAGCTTCGGTGTATGGCTTTAGCCCCGTTACATTTTCGGCGCAAAGACCCTTATTTAGACCAGTGAGCTGTTACGCTTTCTTTAAATGATGGCTGCTTCTAAGCCAACATCCTGGTTGTTTTGGGATCCTCACATCCTTTCCCACTTAGCCATAACTTGGGGACCTTAGCTGTAGGTCAGGGTTGTTTCCCTTTTCACGACGGACGTTAGCACCCGCCGTGTGTCTGCCGACTAGTACTCCCAGGTATTCGGAGTTTGGTTAGGTTTGGTAATCCGGTGAGGACCCCTAGCCCATCCAGTGCTCTACCCCCTGGGGTATTCGGTCGACGCTCTACCTAAATAGATTTCGCGGAGAACCAGCTATTTCCGAGTTTGATTGGCCTTTCACCCCTAGCCACAAGTCATCCCGAACTATTGCAACAGTTATGGGTTCGGCCCTCCAGTAAGTGTTACCTTACCTTCAGCCTGCTCATGGCTAGATCACTCGGTTTCGGGTCTAATGCGACGAACTGAACGCCCTGTTCAGACTCGCTTTCGCTGCGCCTACACCTACCGGTTTAAGCTTGCTCGTCACACTAAGTCGCTGACCCATTATACAAAAGGTACGTGGTCACCCTTGCG
>NZ_RZSB01001129.1:0-1290 GCF_004023285.1 Mesorhizobium sp. M2A.F.Ca.ET.067.02.1.1 | reverse complement strand
CCGTCGAGGAAGCCAAGACCGCCGAGACCGAGCTGGAAGTCGTCGAAGGCATGCAGTTCGACCGCGGCTATCTCTCGCCCTACTTCGTCACCAACGCCGACAAGATGGTCGCCGATCTGGAAGACGCCTACATCCTGCTGCACGAGAAGAAGCTCTCCAACCTGCAGGCAATGCTGCCGGTCCTGGAAGCTGTCGTTCAGACCTCGAAGCCCCTGCTCATCATCTCGGAAGACGTCGAGGGCGAGGCTCTGGCCACACTGGTG
This sequence comes from Mesorhizobium sp. M2A.F.Ca.ET.067.02.1.1, assembly GCF_004023285.1. Classification (NCBI taxonomy): domain Bacteria; kingdom Pseudomonadati; phylum Pseudomonadota; class Alphaproteobacteria; order Hyphomicrobiales; family Phyllobacteriaceae; genus Mesorhizobium; species Mesorhizobium sp. M2A.F.Ca.ET.067.02.1.1. The sequence continues at coordinate 1,027 of NZ_RZSB01001129.1, read as the reverse complement.
GTCAACAAGCTGCGCGGCGGGCTGAAGATCGCCGCCGTCAAGGCTCCGGGCTTCGGTGACCGCCGCAAGGCCATGCTGGAAGACATCGCCATCCTGACCGGTGGCCAGGTCATCTCGGAAGACCTCGGCATCAAGCTCGAGAATGTCGGCCTCAACATGCTCGGCCGCGCCAAGAAGGTGTCGATCTCCAAGGAGAACACCACCATCGTCGACGGCGCCGGCAAGAAGGCAGAGATCCAGGGCCGCGTCGCCCAGATCAAGCAGCAGATCGAGGAGACCACCTCGGACTACGACAAGGAGAAGCTGCAGGAACGTCTGGCGAAGCTCGCCGGCGGCGTTGCCGTGATCCGCGTCGGCGGTGCGACCGAAGTGGAAGTGAAGGAAAAGAAGGACCGCGTTGACGACGCGCTCAACGCGACCCGCGCGGCCGTGGAAGAAGGCATCGTCGCCGGCGGCGGCGTGGCCCTGCTGCGCGCCTCGGCCAACGTCAAGGCCACCGGCGTTAACTCCGACCAGGCCGCCGGCATCAACATCGTGCGCCGCGCGCTGCAGGCTCCGGCCCGTCAGATCGCGTCGAACGCCGGTGCGGAAGCTTCGATCGTTGCTGGCAAGATCCTCGAGAACAAGGGCGCGACCTTCGGCTTCAACGCCCAGACCGGCGACTATGGCGACATGATCGCCATGGGCATCGTCGACCCGGTCAAGGTCGTGCGCACGGCTCTCCAGGACGCGGCCTCGGTCGCCGGCCTGCTCGTCACCACCGAAGCCATGATCGCCGAAGCACCGAAGAAGGAAGCTGCCGGCGGTATGCCGGGCGGCATGCCCGGCGGCGGCATGGGTGGCATGGGCGGCATGGACTTCTAAGAAGTCCATAAAGCACGCCCATCAACCAACATTGCTCAAGCCCGCAAGCGGGCTTGAGTGGCGGCATGGACTTCTAAGAAGTCCATAAAGCACGCCCATCAACCAACATTGCTCAAGCCCGCAAGCGGGCTTGAGTGGCGGCATGGACTTCTAAGAAGTCCAT
>NZ_RZSB01001128.1:0-1293 GCF_004023285.1 Mesorhizobium sp. M2A.F.Ca.ET.067.02.1.1 | reverse complement strand
ACCTTTTCCTGGCGAAGATAGGCGGCGAGCCCTGCCGCACCGCCAAAACCGCCGACACGCACCGGCACGCCTTGCGCGACCGGACTTTCGGTGCGGCCGGCGAGCGACAGCGTGACCGAGAAATCCGCGCGACGAGCCAGCTTCCCGGCCAGTTGCCGGGCTTCCGTCGTTCCGCCGAGGATCAGAATGTTCTTCATGGGCACCATGATGCGCAGCGCCTGCGCTGCCCCTCACCCTTACCCTCTCCCCGTAAGGACGGGGAGAGGGGATCGCCAGCGTTGCAGCCAGCTCCCTTCTCCCCGTCACTATACGGGGAGAAGGTGCCGGCAGGCGGATGAGGGGCGGCGCGACGTGTCAAAAAACAAGCAGCCAACGCAAAAATGGCTCACCATCGTTGGCATCGGCGAGGACGGTGTAGCGGGTCTCGGCGACGAGGCCAAGCAGCGCATCGCGCAGGCGGAATTCGTCTTCGGCGGCAAGCGGCATCTCGCCCTCGTCTCGTCCGTGGCCAAGGGCGAAACCCGCTCATGGCCGACGCCCTTCGATGCCGAAATGCGCGACGTGCTGGCGCTCGCAGGCAAGGACGTCTGCGTGCTCGCGTCCGGCGACCCGTTCTTTCACGGCGTCGGCGTCACGCTGGCGCGCAGGGTAAAGCCGGATGAGATGCTCGTTCTCCCGGCGCCGTCGTCTTTATCGCTGGCCGCCTCCCGTCTCGGCTGGGCGCTGCAGGACGTCGAGACCATCTCACTGCATGGCCAATCGATCGACCTGATCCGGCCCCTGCTCCACCCCGGTGCGCGCCTTCTTGCCCTGACATCGGACGCAGACGGTCCGGCGGCCATCGCCGGACTGCTCGACGAACTCGGCTTCGGCCCGTCGCGGCTGACGGTCCTCGAAGCGCTCGGTGGTCCCGACGAAACGCTACGCGCCTCCCGCGCCGATGCCTTCGATCTCAAAAACATCAACCCGCTCAACGTGCTGGCGCTTGAAATTGCATCGACGCCGGATGCGCGCATCCTGCCTTTGACCATCGGCCTCGCCGACCATCTGTTCGAGCATGACGGCCAGATTACCAAGCGCGAGATCCGCGCCATCACGCTTTCAGCGCTGGCGCCGCGGCGCGGCGAGCTGCTGTGGGACATCGGCGCCGGCTCCGGCTCGATCGGCATCGAATGGATGATGGCGCATCCGTCGCTGCGCGCAATCGCCATCGAATCCAACGGCGAACGCGCCGCCCGCATCGCCCGCAACGCCACGCATTGCGGCGTGCCCGGCCTTGTCGTGGTCGAAGGA
>NZ_RZSB01001127.1:0-1294 GCF_004023285.1 Mesorhizobium sp. M2A.F.Ca.ET.067.02.1.1 | reverse complement strand
GGCGGGCACCGCCAGAGAAGGATTATGCTTTCGAGGGTAATTTTGTGCTGCGGGACCTGATCGCCAATGGAAAGCTGATGCGGACGATTTCGCTGCCCCGCGGGCGCCAGCGGCTGCATGCCATGCCGACAAGCACCGGCTATGAGGTGCGCGAGGACGAAACCTATGACTGGGACGGCAGAAAGCGTGGCCAGACCCCGTTCACGGTGCTCCAGCACACGATAAGCGGCACCGGTCAGCTGCGCTACGAGAACCGCAACTACCGTCTGCAGGCGAACGACACGCTGCTGGTTCTGGTGCCGCACAATCATCGCTACTGGCTGGAGCAGGGCGACCGCTGGGAATACTTCTGGATCTCGATGAACGGTGAGGAGGCGCTGCGCGTCCACAAGTCGATCCTCAGCGTCTCCGGCCCGGTGTTCCGGCTGCAGCCGGCGACCGTCGATCACCTTGCCGATTGCAGCCTGCGGCTGATCAAGGGTGCCGCTTCGCCCGGCGCCGCCTCCGCGATCGCCTATGAGGCGGCGATGGCGCTTTACGACGATGTCTTCGGCTCGCACGCCTTCGCCGAGAAGCAGAGCGCCATGCAGTCGGTCATCGATCATATCAACGCCAATCTGGACAAGCCGCTGCCGGTAGCGGAGCTGGTCGAGATCAGCGGCCTCAGCCGCGCCCATTTCTCGCGCTGCTTCGCCGAGAGCGAAGGATTGCCGCCGGCGGAGTTCGTCCTGCAGCAACGCCTGCAGCGCGCGGCCAAGCTGCTCACCAAGGCCGATTTCCTGCCGGTCAAGGAGGTGGCTGTGCTCTGCGGCTTCGAGGATGCGAACTATTTCTCGAAGGTCTTCCGCTGTTTCTACGGCATCACGCCGACGCAGTTCCGCACCACCGGCATGTATGCGAGCCTGGGCAGCCATCGCTGATGCTTGGCATTCAGTGCCGCCTACGGTCCAGAGCGGTCGAAGCGGTCTTGACCGGATCGGCGGCGGCAAAGGCCGCGTCAACCTGCTCGGGCGTGTGCTGCTCGGTCTGCTTCCAGGCGACATATTGCACGATGCCGAAGCTCGGGCGCGGCGGCACCGTATTCACCACCGGCATGCGGAAGCCGTCGCGGAATTTTTCCCAGCGCGCGCCGAGCACCGCGACCATTTCCTCGACGGTCGGCGGCGTCGCCACGTCGGCATAGGTGATGGTGACTTTGCCGGCGAGCGCTTTTTCGCGCGAGACCGGCACCGGGATCGAGGCGAGATAATCGGCCGGCACGTCGAGCAAACCGCCAAACGCCCATTGCCGGCGC
>NZ_RZSB01001126.1:0-1295 GCF_004023285.1 Mesorhizobium sp. M2A.F.Ca.ET.067.02.1.1 | reverse complement strand
TGCTTGCCGTCGATCAAGAGCTTGTAGGCCGTCGGCGCCTGGGCTGCCTCGGCCGGCATGGCAATGTTGAGCGGTGCGTTCATCATATCTTCTCTAGGATCTCGAAAAGGCCGGCTTCTGCCTGGCCTTGAAGGCGCCGACGCCGGCTTTGAGGTCGCTCGTCAGCGCAATGAAGCCGCTGGCCAGCGCCTCGGTCGCGGCTGCGTCTTCCTCGCCCTCGGCAACGCTGATCATCAGCTTGGCGGCCTCGGTCGCCAGCGGGCCGCGCTCGGCGATCTTTTCGGCCCAGCTTCTGGCTTCGTCGAAAGCCTTGCCTGTTTCGACCAGCCGGTCGACGATGCCGTCCGCCAGCGCGTCGGCCGCCAGGAAAATCTCGCCGCCAATCGCCATCCGGCGCACGATCTGCGCGCCAAAACGGCGCGCGGCGCGTTGCGTGCCCGACCATCCAGGAACGACGCCGATAGAGGTTTCGGGGAAGCCGAGTTTTATCTGCGTTTCGGCGACGCGGAAATCGCAGGCGGCCGCCAGCTCCAGCCCGCCACCCAGCGCATGGCCGGACAGAACCGCGATGGTCGGTTGCCGGAGCCGTGCCAGCCGGTCGAAGACGCGGTGGCCATAGCGCACCCATTGCACCTGAAAATCGGCGGCGCTCATCGCGCCCCAGGCTTCGACGTCGCCGCCTGCGCAAAAGCCCTTGCCTTCGCCACGGATGAGAACGGCGCGGACGCCCTCGGCCTGCTCCGCCTCGTCGAGCGCTGCTTCCAGGGCACGCAGCATCGGGATGTCGAGCGCGTTGAACTTTTCCGGCCGGCGCAGCGTGACGATGCCGATCGCGCCATCCTGCTCGAAAGTTACGAGTTCAGCCATGCGCGCCTCCGAGCGAAGCACCGCCGTTGAGCGACAGGCCGATCGGCCGGTCCTGATAGAGCGCCGCAGGCGTGACCTTGAGGTCGTTGGCGACGGAGAGCGGGATCTCGGCCTGCGCCAGCACATCGCGTTCGAGGTCCACGCCAGGGGCAAGCTCCGTGACCATCAAGCCGTCGGGCGTCAGCTTCATGACGCAGCGCTCGGTGACATAGGTGATGTCCTGTCCCTGCGCGACGGCTCTCTTGCCGGAGAAGGAAATGTGCTCGACCTCCTCGACCACTTTCTTGACCTTGCCTTCCTGGTCGATGCGGATCGCGCCATTGGCCAGCGAGAGTTTCGCGCCGGCATTGAAGAAGCCGGAGAAGACGATCTTCCTCGCCCGCGCCGTGATGTCGACGAAGCCACCGGCGCCGGCGGTGACATGGGGC
>NZ_RZSB01001125.1:0-1296 GCF_004023285.1 Mesorhizobium sp. M2A.F.Ca.ET.067.02.1.1 | reverse complement strand
GCCATTGAGGATGCAGGGATGGTCGGCCGCCGAAACGTAGAGATGGCTCATGCGGATGGCGCCGCGCCCCATCTGCCAGTCCGGCGTAAGCAGCGTCGAGGCGGCTTCGGTGGCGCCGGAGGTGAACACGACATGCTCGGACCTGGCGTTGACCAGCCGCGCCACGTCGCGGCGCGCGTCCTCGACCAGCCGGCGCGCGGCGCGGCCCTCGGTGTGAACCGATGACGGGTTGGCGGCATCGAGCGCGGCGACCATCGCCGCCCGCGCTTCCGCAAGGAGCGGCGCGCTGGCGTTGTAGTCGAGATAGGCGCGGGTTGCGGCCATTTTCGCTCAGTTCGTCCTTCCGCCAACTATCCCGCGAGGATAGCGCGTTATTTCCTTGAAATTGCAAGGCAAGCCGTCCTATTTACCCGGCTTGCGGCGCGGGCGGCCGGACCATCGGGTTTCGGCCTCCCAGTTTTGAACAATTCTAAACTAGCTTCTAGGAAGACGCTCGCCCGGCGTCAAGGCCACAGAAGGTTTGGGGCCGCAGGACAGTTAGGGCCGAAAGAGTTCCGGGCTAGCGCATTCATATGCCACGTGGAGTATTTTATGCCTGAGGTCATTTTCGCCGGTCCGGCTGGTCGCCTGGAGGGACGCTACCAGCCCTCGAAGGAAAAGAGCGCCCCGATCGCCATCGTGCTGCATCCGCACCCGCAATTCGGCGGCACGATGAACAACAAGATCGTCTACGACCTCTTCTACATGTTCCAAAAGCGCGATTTCACTGTGCTGCGCTTCAATTTCCGCGGTATCGGCCGCAGCCAGGGCGAGTTCGACCACGGCACCGGTGAATTGTCGGACGCGGCCGCGGCGCTCGACTGGGTGCAGTCCCTGCATCCGGATTCGAAAAGCTGCTGGGTCGCCGGCTATTCCTTCGGCTCGTGGATCGGCATGCAGCTTCTGATGCGCCGGCCGGAGATCGAGGGCTTCATCTCGGTGGCGCCGCAGCCCAACACCTATGATTTCTCCTTCCTGGCGCCTTGCCCGTCATCCGGCCTGATCATCCATGGGGATGCCGACAAGGTGGCGCCGCCCAAGGACGTGCAGGGGCTTGTCGACAAGCTGCACACCCAAAAGGGCATCACCATCACCCAGAAGACGCTGCCCGGCGCCAACCATTTCTTCGCCAATGACGCCGAGTTGCTGATCCACGAATGCGCTGACTATCTCGACCGGCGCCTCGCCGGCGAGCTCGCGGATCCTCGGCCGAAGCGGCTGCGCTAAGCCCGAAGAGTGCCAGCCCGGGTCCCTTAT
>NZ_RZSB01001124.1:0-1296 GCF_004023285.1 Mesorhizobium sp. M2A.F.Ca.ET.067.02.1.1 | reverse complement strand
GGTGGCGAGCGCCGCCCCGCCGCGCCCCGAACGCGCCATGCGGTTGCCCTCGAGCGCGGTGACGATCGTGGCGCTTTCGCCAGGCGTGTTGAGCAGGATCGACGTCGTCGAGCCGCCATACATCGCGCCGTAATAGATGCCGGCAAACAAAATGAACGAGGCCTCCGGCGCCACCTGGTAGGTGATCGGCAACAAGAGCGCGATGGTCAGCGCCGGCCCGAGCCCGGGCAGCACGCCGATTGCCGTTCCGAGCGTCGTGCCGACCAGGCACCATAACAGGTTGGTCGGCGTGAAGGCGACAGCGAACCCGTGCGCGAGATGGCTGAGCGTGTCCATGATCTCAGCCCCCCTTGCCGCCGAGCATGGCGCCCATCAGCGCGTTGAGCTGGTTCTCGATCAGGCCGGCACCGATGTTGACGCCGAGCGCCTTGGCGAAGCCGAAATAGGCGGCAAGCGCCAACACGAGGCCGAGCAGCGCGTCACGCAGCGGGTGCCGGCTGCCGAAGCCGAAACAGACCAGCACGAACATGATGACCGAGGCCGCGGTGAAGCCGAGCGGCTGGATGAGCACGAGGTTGGCAACGAGACCCGCCGCCACCAGGCCCATCGCCTTCCAATCGGTCGGCGTTTCCTTTTCCTCCTCCGGCTGCCAGCCGCCGCGAATGGCGGCGAGGATGAGCAGCAGCGACAGCAAGATCATCCCGGCCATGGTGATATAGGGGAAGACCGTCGGGCCGACCTTGGAGTAGAGCGGCGAGACCGGGATCGCCAGCGTCTGCCAGGCGACGGCGCAGGCGCAGGCGAGAAGCCCGACGCCGATCAGTAATTCAGGTAAGGCAAGACCCGGCGGTGACGCCTGATGGTCGCTGGTGCTCATGATCTCCTCGCCGGATGGCCGGCACGCGGCTGCCGGCATCGCCGCAGTCCATTTCCTGCTTGCATGCTGTCACGGAGGCGGTGCCGCCTCCGTGATCCGGTGGAGGCCTCAGGCGAGACCGAGATCCTTCAAAATGGCGCCGATGCGGGCGGTGTCCTCGGTGACGAACTTGGCGTAGTCGTCGCCAGTGAGCAGGATCGGCGTCCAGTTGCGGTTCTTGCACTCTGTCGCCCAGGCGTCGCTCTTGGCCATGGTCTCGATCAGCTTGATCATCGCCGCCTTGTCGTCGTCGGACACGCCGGGCGGCGCGAAAACGCCGCGCCAGTTGAACAGCTCGACATCGAAACCGGCCTCCTTCAGCGTCGGCGCATCGATGCCGTCCTGGCGCTTGTCGGCCGAGATGGCGAGCAGCCGGAGCG
>NZ_RZSB01001123.1:0-1298 GCF_004023285.1 Mesorhizobium sp. M2A.F.Ca.ET.067.02.1.1 | reverse complement strand
AGGATAGATGCTGCCCGGCATGATGCCCATTAGCGCCTGTCCGGGCGTGATGACGCCGGCGCAGTTCGGGCCGACGAGGCGCATGCGGTCCTCGAAGCGGTAGCGGCGCATGTAGCGCTTGACCTGCATCATGTCCTGCGAGGGGATGCCGTCGGTGATGCAGACGCAGAGCTTTATCCCGGCATCCGCCGCTTCCATGATCGAATCGGCGGCGAAGGGCGGCGGCACGAAGACGATGCTCGCCTCGGCGCGGGTCTCGCGCACCGCGCCCTTGACGGTGTTGAAGACCGGCAGGCCGAGATGCATCTGGCCGCCCTTGCCGGGGGTGACGCCGCCGACCAGCTTGGTGCCGTAGCGCTTCATGTCTTCCGCATGGAAGCTGCCGATCTTGCCGGTGAAGCCTTGCACGATGACGCGGGTGCTGCGGTTGAGCAGGATTGCCATTTTCTCGACCTCCCTCAGGCTGCTTTCTTGTTCTTGGTGGCTTCGCGCCAGGCGGCGACGGCCTTTTCGGCGGCCTCGGCCAGCGTGTCGGCGACGATCACCGCCTCGCCGGAGTCGGCCAGGATCTTGCGCCCTTCCTCGACCTTGGTGCCGGAAAGGCGCACCACCAACGGCACGTCGACGCCGACCTCGCGGATCGCCTTGATGACGCCTTCGGCCACCCAGTCGCAGCGGTTGATGCCGGCAAAGATGTTGACCAGGATGGTCTCGACTTGTTTGTCGCCGAGCACGGCGCGGAAGGATTTTGCCACGCGCTCCGGCGAGGCGCCGCCGCCGATGTCGAGGAAGTTGGCCGGCTCGCCGCCGGCGATCTTGATCATGTCCATCGTCGCCATGGCGAGGCCAGCGCCGTTGATGATGCAGCCGATATTGCCGTCCAGACCGACATAGGAGAGGCCGCGGTCGCTGGCGAAGGTCTCGCGCGGGTCTTCCTGGCTTTTGTCGCGCAGCTCGGAGATTTCCGGGCGGCGGAACAGCGCGTTCTCGTCGAACGACATCTTCGCGTCGAGCGCGACCAGGCTGCCGTCGCGCGTGACCACCAGCGGATTGATCTCCAGCATCGAGGCGTCGTAGTCGCGGAACACCTGGTAGCAGCCGAGGATGGTTTCCGTCGCCTTGCCGATCAGGCCGCTTTCGAGCCCGAGGCCGAAGGCGATCTCGCGCGCCTGAAAACCCTGCATGCCGACACCGGGATCGACGGTGGCGCGGATGATGGAATCCGGCTGCTTTTCGGAGATGTCCTCGATCTCCATGCCACCGGCTGCCGACGCCACGATCATGACGCGCTCTTCCTT
>NZ_RZSB01001122.1:0-1299 GCF_004023285.1 Mesorhizobium sp. M2A.F.Ca.ET.067.02.1.1 | reverse complement strand
GCAGAGGCAGCACATCGCCTTCGCGGATCGTGTAGCGGATCGGATGCTTGGATTCGACACGGTAAAGGCAAGTGCGCAGATCACCGGAGCGCACGTAGAAAGCGACGCTTTCCCAGCTCTGCTCGGAAAGATCGCGCATGATTGGCAGCAGGACGTCCATCGCCACGACGGACCGCTGGTAGAGCGCGCCAAGCCGGAATGCGGCAGGCCCGATGCGATAGCGCCCATCATCCAGGCGCTCCAGCAATTGCCCGCGTATCAGGGAATTTGCCAGCCGCAGGATCGTGCTCTTGTAAAGGCCGGTACGGGCGGCGATTTCGGCCAGACCGAGCGAGCGGTCGGCAGCGGTGAAGGCATCGAGAATGGCGATAGCGCGTTCAAGCGCGGCGACGCCGTCGGCCCGTGCCGAGCTGGGAGGCGTGTCTGTCATTGCAACGGTGATTTCATCGCAGTCGCCCATCCGGAACTGATCCAGACACGAGATTTAATCCCGACGCCGCCGTTCTGTCTAGCAGAATGGTATTCCTATTGACAGAACGAGATAACATTTGCTTGAAATCGAAGTGAAGGCCTGTGTCGGGCCTCGTCTTGGCAGGGCACCTGGAGGAGAGGTGTCGTGATTTGGAGGAAATCCCCATGCTGAACAGACGCAAATTCCTGACGAGCACGGCAGCCGTCGGCGCCGCTGGTTTCACCGCGCTGCATTTTACCCCCGCCTTGGCGCAGGACGTGCCGCAGATCCAGATTTTTGTTCCGGCGGCGCCCGGTGGCGGCTGGGACCAGACGGCGCGCACGATCGACCAGGTGCTGCGCTCCGAGAAGCTCATATCCGGCTCGCAGATCACCAATGTCGGCGGCGCCGGTGGCACGGTCGGCCTGCCGCAATTCGTTAATCAGTGGAAAGGCAAGGGCAATTCGCTGATGGTCGCCGGCATGGTCATGGTCGGCGCCATCATCGCCAACCAGGCAGCCAACAATCTTACCGAGGTGACACCGATCGCTCGCCTTACGGGTGAGTTCGAGGCGCTGGTGGTGCCTGCGGAATCGCCGTTCAAGACGGCCGGCGATTTCGTCGCCGCGCTGAAAGCCGATCCGACCAAGGTTCCGGTCGCCGGCGGCTCGGCAGGCGGTTCCGACCACATCCTGTTCGGCCTGATCGCCAAGACGGCCGGCGTGCCGGCGGCGAACCTCTCCTATGTGCCGTTCGCCGGTGGCGGCGAGGCGCTGTCGGCGCTGCTCGGCAACCAGGTCGCGGCCGGCATTTCCGGCTACGGCGAATTCTCCGAGCAGATCAAGGCC
>NZ_RZSB01001121.1:0-1300 GCF_004023285.1 Mesorhizobium sp. M2A.F.Ca.ET.067.02.1.1 | reverse complement strand
GCCGCCGGCAAGCGCCAGCAGCGCCGACGGCAGCTGGCGGCGCAGGTCGACCTGGCCGTTAGCGGCATAGTGGATGGTGGCCGAGCCGGAGCCGAACATGCCTTGCAATTTGTTGGTGCCGAGGGCTGCGACCGGCGAAAAGCCGGCGAGCAGCAGTGCCGGGATGGTGATCAGCCCGCCGCCGCCGGCGATCGAGTCGACGAAGCCGGCCGCAAAGGCGGCGGCAATCAGGATGAGTATGGTCTGCAGGGTAAGATCGATCATCGGGGAGGGATGCCTGGAAGGAAACCGCAGCTTCCACCACGCTCGTCTCGTTTGCGCAAGAGCGATTCCAAGCCAGAGCGGCTCGCCGTTACACGCCGAACCGCTCTGTCAGTCGCTTTGGCGCAATTCCGGACGGAAAACCGCTTCACACTTTTCCTGGAATTGCTCTAACAATCAGGTCGAATCGCAAAGGGGAGCTTGATGGCGATGGCGCTGCTCGACCAGATACGTTCGATCTTCGACGGTGACCCGGGCGTGCGCAAGGTGGCGGACGATCCGGTGCTGTCGGCGGAGCTTTTGATGCTGTTTCGCATGATCCTGGCCGACGGTTCGGTTTCGGAGAGCGAGATGGTCGTCTTCCGCCGCATCTGCAGGGAAGCCTTCGGCATTCCCGAGGCCTCGATCGACAGCGTCATCGAATATCTCAACGATTATGGCTACGAGACCAACGGCTCGCAGGCGATCGCGCTGTTCCGCGACCTCGATGTCGAGCGCCGGAAGCTGCTCGCGCGCCATATGGCCGAGATCGCCAAGGCCGATTCCAAATTGGCGGAGAGTGAGGTGAAGCTGCTGCGCCGCACGCTCGACTTGCTCGATATCAGCCCGGTCGATCTGGTGAAGCCGGAGGAATAGCCGGCCCGGCCGGCTGCTTAGCCCTGTTCCTGCATGCGTCGCGCGATGGCTCGGTGAAGATCGGGCGCCGCCGCGACCAGCGCTCGCGCGGCTTCCGAGCTGGGATGGTCAAGCACGTCGGCAGTCTGGCCGCGCTCGACGATCTTGCCTTCATGCATGACCAGCACCTCGTCCGCCATGGCGCGGGCGACCGTCAGGTCATGGGTGATGAAGAGATAGGCGATGCCGAGCTTCTGATTGAGCTCGGCGAAAAGGTCGAGGATCTGGGCGCGGATCGAGACGTCCAGCGCCGAGACCGGCTCGTCGGCCACCACCAGCTTTGGGCGGGTGATGATGGCGCGGGCGATCGACAGGCGCTGGCGCTGGCCGCCCGAGAATTCATGCGGATATTTGTCCATGTCTG
>NZ_RZSB01001120.1:0-1303 GCF_004023285.1 Mesorhizobium sp. M2A.F.Ca.ET.067.02.1.1 | reverse complement strand
GTTCGTCTCCAGCGCGGTCTTCCAGACGGCCGGCGCTGCAAAGCGCGCGAGCGGGGCGCCAAGCCCATCCAGTCCTTGCAGCCCAAGCGACACCGGCGCGCCGGCGAGGCCGAAAATGAGGGCCACGGCGACAAAGCGCCGGCCGCGGGGCCCGTCCCCAGCCAGCAAGGCGAGAGCGAACGCGCCGCCGACGCCGAGGAAGAGGCCGGCATAGAAAAACAACCTGGCGATCCAGATCGCCGCGCGCAGCGTCCAGTCCACGGCTTCGCCCGCGGTCGGTGCCGCGCTTGGCGCGCCGATGGAAAACAGCGCCGAACCGCCGACCGGATGGCCGTCGACCGACACCACCCGCCAACTCAGAACATGCGTGCCGGATTTAAGCGTTTCGGGATTGTCGATCTCAACCGTCTGGTCGTTGAGACGGAAGGATGTCAAAGCAAGCTGCGAGCCGTCCGGCCGCACAAGAGTGAGCACCAGCGGCGAGACGGGCTCGCTGAAGATCAGCGAAAACTGCGCCGGGCTTTGCTCCAGCAAGGCGCCGTCGGCAGGATCTGTCGCGACCAGCGCAGCATGCGCGAAGGCTCGCCCGGGCATGGCCAACACCGCCATCGCCACGAGCAGTGCCACCAGCCAGGCAATCGGGCCGGTATGCAGGCGCATCGTCGGGGAAGATTGTGCTGCGTTCATGCCGTCTTACAGGAGATGGTGGCGCGCCCCGATGGAGCGCGCCAACAAAGATCATTTCTTCGGCAGTAGTTTGATGCCGGGCGCCGGACTTTCCAAGGCGTCCTCATCCTGGCCCGCCGCCGGGATCTCGATCCAGCGGTCGGTGGCGTCGCCGCATTCCTGCACCACCGGGAAATAGAGCATCTGGCCGGCCGGCAGGTCGGCCGCCAGCGAGGCGCGGAAGACGAATTCGTCATAGAATTCGTCCGGCAAATTGCCGCCGCTCCAGTCCACTTCCTTCACGCCGGTGGTCAGCGTCTCGCCATAGAGCTGGTAGGATTTCTCGTATTTGCCCTTCTTGATCTGCAGCGTCCAGCCGGGCTTGGGCATCGGCTTCACCGCGATGACGCCTTCGGGGATCTGCACGCGCACGGCCGTCGTCGCCTTGCCCTCGCAGCCATGCGGCACGCGCAGGACCGCCTTGTAGGTGGAGCCGACAGCCGCTTCCTGCGTTTCCAGCGTGATATGGGCGAGCGCGGCATTGGTTCCGAGCGCGCAAAGCACGCCCGCCGCCAGAAGATACTTCATCATGAATTGTCCCTCTGATTTCGATTTGGCGGATTATTCGGCGTGGTCC
>NZ_RZSB01000111.1:0-11423 GCF_004023285.1 Mesorhizobium sp. M2A.F.Ca.ET.067.02.1.1 | reverse complement strand
GCATGACGCCGAAGGCAACCGCGTCGTTGAAGCAAAGGGCCGCCGTCGGCGGTTCAGGCATTGCCAGCGCCGTCTCCAGGCAGGCCATGCCGCCTTTGCGGCTGGTCTCGCCCTCGACGATCGTTCGGTCGGCAACAGGGATGGCGAACGCCTCGCAGGCTTCGAGGAAACCGCCCAGACGCTCCTGATAGACGACGAGGTCGGACGAGCCGCCGAAGAAAGCGAGGCGACGATGGCCCTTGCGGATCAGGTGCTCGGTGGCAAGGCAGGCGCCGCGACGATTGTCGGGCGCGATCGCCGGTATGCGGCTCTCTGGCAGCCTGCGCATGGCGAAAACCACGGGCACGCCCGCCGCTTCGATGCGCCGGAAAGCGCCAGACGTGGTGCCGCGCGCCGGCGAGACGATCAGGCCGGCGACGCCCTGCTCCATCATCGATTTCAGCACCTCTTCCTGGCGCACCGGGTTCTCCGCCGTGTTGGCGATGAAGGGCACGACGCCGGCCGCCTGGAAGACGCGCTCCATGCCGACCGCAAGCTCCGCGAAGAAGGGGTTGGTGAGGTCGTTGATCACCATGCCGATGACGTTGGAATGGGCCTTGCGCAGATTGGCGGCGCCGCGGTTGTAGACATAGCCGACATCCTCGATCGCCTTGCGCACTTTGACCGCGGTTTCAGGCCGGATCAGCCCGCTGCCCTGCAGCACGAGCGACACCGTCGATTTGGACACGCCGGCCTCGCGGGCAATGTCCAGGATCGTCGCCTTGGCCCGGCTGGCCATCCTCGTTCCGTCCTCCACGGCTTTGAGCGAATTTTATTGGAACGTTCTAATCACCGTTACAAATCAGAGTCAATCGTGATTCCCGCGAGATTTGAAAAATTGATCGATGTGGCTCAGAACTCCCGTCAATGCAAGCATTTCTCCACGGCAGGACTATGCTCTGCCGGCTCGAATCCCAAGAATAAAGCTTCTTGATTTATTGGAACGTTCCATTTATAGGAGCCGCAACGGGAGAGTTCCATGGACATCATCTTGCCTGCGGCAAACGGCGACCAGATCGGCTACCGGCTCGTCGGCAAGCCGGTCGAGCCGAGCAAGAACGCGCATTTTTCGCGCATCGCCTATGCCGCCGCCCATGTCGTCGCCGACCCCATCGCCATGACCAATCCGTGGTCGCGGCCAGCGGTCGACTGGGACAAGACCATGGCGTTCCGTCATCATCTGTGGCGGCTCGGCTTCCGCATCGCCGAGGCCATGGACACCTCTCAGCGCGGCATGGGTTTCGATTGGGCGAGCGCCAAGGAGTTGATCCGCGGCTCGGTCGCCGAGGCCAGAACAGTGCCGGGCGCCGACCTTGCTTCAGGGGCGGGGACCGATCACCTGGCGCCGGCGGCGGTCAAAACGCTCGACGACGTCATCGGCGCCTATGAGGAGCAGTTCGGCTTCATCGAAGGCGAGGGCGGCAAGGCGATCATGATGGCGAGCCGCGCGCTGGCGGCGGTGGCAAAAGGGCCGGACGATTATACCCGGGTCTACGACCGCATCCTGTCGCAGGCCTCCGGCAAGGTCATCCTGCACTGGCTCGGCGACATGTTCGATCCGGCGCTCAGGGGCTATTGGGGCAGCAGCGATTTCGACGCGGCACTGGATACGGTCGTCGCCATCATCGAGCGGCATGCAGACAAGGTCGAGGGCATCAAGATATCGCTGCTCGATGCCGAGAAGGAAGTGCAGTTGCGCGACCGGCTGCCCGAGGGTGTCGTGATGTTCACCGGCGACGACTTCAACTATCCGGAGCTGATCGCCGGCGACGGCAGGCGGCATTCGCACGCGCTGCTCGGCATCTTCGACGCCATCGCGCCCGTGGCCAATGCCGCGCTGGCGAAGCTGGCTGAAGGCGACAAGGCCGGCTATGACGCGCTGATGGCGCCGACCGTGCCGCTGTCGCGAAAAATCTTCGAAGCGCCGACCGAATACTACAAGGCCGGCATCGTCTTCATGGCTTGGCTGAACGGGCATCAGGACCATTTCACCATGATCGGCGGCATGCAGTCGGCGCGCGGCATATGCCACTATGCGGACGTGTTCCGCCTAGCCGACCAGGCCGGCCTGCTGGCCGATCCCGATCTTGCCTCCGCGAGGATGAAGAGCCTGCTGGCGACGGCCGGCATCTGAACCGATCGCCCCGCGGCGATTTGCGTTCCGCCGGCAAACCTGTATTCGCTTGCCAAAATCGCGTTGCACCAAGGCGGACTACGGGTGAGCAGATGGAAGTTCCCGGCTTGAGGGGGCGGGTGGCGGTCATTACCGCGGCCGGCCAGAACATCGGCAAGGCCGTCGCCCTGGCGTTCGCTCGAGCGGGGGCGCACATCGTGATTACCGGCGGCAGCGATCTGGCCAAGATCGAGGCCGTGGCGGATGAGGCGCGATCCTTAGGCGTCGAGGCGGTGGCCTCCGTCTGCGACGGCACCGACGAGACTGCCATGAACGCCTTGATCGAATGGGCGGTCGCGGAACTCGGCGGCGTCGACATCGCGGTATCCTGCGTCGGGATAAGACCGCATCAGCAGATCGCGGAGATCACCCTTCAGGACTGGCAGAAGGTGATGAACACCAATCTCGGATCGGCTTTCATCCTGACCCAGGCGGTGCTTCCGCACATGCGCAGGAGGAAGTATGGCCGCCTGCTTTACATGGCGGGCACGGACGCCCTTTTCCCGCTGGCAAACAGGGCGCATGTGGTCGCCGCGAAGCACGGCTGCACGGCCTGGCGAAGGCCGTGGCGCTGGAATGTGGGCCGGACGGGGTGACCGCCAACAGCATCGCGCCTGGATGGCTGGACACCGACCGAAACGCGGCGTGGTATCCCGATCTTGAGAAGACCTACGAGCATGTGAGAGCCACGGTGCCGCTCAGGACGTTGGGGACCGCCGAGGACGTCGCCAATGCCTGCCTCTATCTCGCATCGGACATGGGCAAGTTCGTCACCGGACATTTGTTGCACGTCAACGGCGGCGAGTTCATGGTGTAGGACCGCAATCGGCAAGGGGGCGCGTCGGCGTGAAGGGATACTGGCTCATCGTCGGAACCGAGATTTCGGACCAGGAAGCGCAGGCCGAATATGCCCGGCTCTGGAAGCCGATCGGCGAAAAATACCAGGCACGCACCAACACGACAAAGCAGCCGCCGCTGCTCGTCGAGGCGCGTGACGCCAAGCGCATGGTGCTTGTGGAATTTCCGTCGCTGGACATTGCCAAGGCCTGCTACGCCGACCCGGCCTATGAGGAAGCCATGCGCTTCGCGCTGAAGGCGTCGAATCGTACGCTGGTGATGTTCGAAGGGGATCTGGGGTAGAAAAGCGGATAGACCGACGGGCTGCTCAGGCGAGAGAATTTTTCCCACTGAGGCAAAAAAGCCATGCCGACCGATGGGCGGCCCGCAACGATTCACGTGACGTCAAAAGCGGTAGTTCAGGCTCAGCGAAACCGTATGGGTGCTGGGCTTGACGAATGTTGGGCCAACCAACACGCTGTCTTCTTCGAAATTATGATCCGAGAAATGCGCGTAGGCGTAATCAAGGCCGACAACCCATTTGTCATTGAGCGCGTAGTCTGCGCCAACACCGATCGTCCAGCCGGTATAAGTCCGGTCGAACTTGGTATCTCCAAAACCGAGAACGCTATATCCGGTTTCGTGCAGGTGCAGGAAGGCCACGCCGCCCTTAACATAGGGCATGAAATTGCCCATCGCGTATCCGGCCTTGGCGACGATATCGCCCTGCCAATCGGCAGCGGTCTCGAATGTTTCACTGTCAATCGTCGGCACGGTCTTCTTGTTGAACACGGCAACCAGACGGGCCTCCGCTCCAACAACGAAATTGTTGTCGAACTGGTACTGGTAGCCTACTTGGCCGCCAATCGATGCCGATGTGCTGTCGCCATCATATCCGCTGGGATCGTCATTGGGAATCCTCACATCACCCTTGAGAAAATTGACCCCGGCCACTGCGCCAATATACGCGCCTGTCCAATTGTAGGACGAGGGCTCGACTGACAATGCGTCGGCGGCAAAGGCTGACGAACAAAACCCAACAAGCATTGCCGATGTGAGTAGAGCCGTCCTCATAACCCGCCTATCGCTCCGGTCCGCCATTGCATCCATGGGTTGATAGCACGGGTTTCAGGGGTGCGCTGTAACACAGCGGCAACAGTGGCGCTGGTGGATGCGTCCCGAGAGATTGCTTCCGACACCGTGAGCGTCGGACGCAACGAAAAACGGGGTTCCTGTGCCAGAAAGTGGCGGAGACGGCTAAGTTATTGAAAGGATGGTGGGCGTGACAAGGATTGAACTTGTGACCGCGGCTATGTCAATGGAGTGCGTTCTCGGATTTCATTGCAGAATCTGCCGCAAAAGAACGTGAACCGAGCAAAAACATTCGAACATATCTGTGCCGCGACACGGTGGTGGCAAACTCCTAGCGCAATTCGAGGGGAAATAGCCTGAGTCAATCAAGCGCAACCTTCTTACGCGAAGCACGTTAGAACCCGGCTGATCGTCGGGGAGAGCGCGCAATGCACAGAATCGGTAACCGCGGCAATGGTTTTGAGGCATTTATGGTCTTCATGATCGGCCTCGCCGTGATAGGCGCTAGCATATCGACCTACTTCACCGGCCTCTAACAAGGCTCGCCAGACCGGTGGACTTCAGAAAACTGACATGCCCGGTCTGCCAAGGGCGGCGGGAGGGTGTTTGCATGCAGCCGGTGGAAGACGACGGGCGGAACCTGCTGCCCGGCCGGCACTCACCAGCAAGGTTGCCCGGGGCGCACAGTTAGGTGCACCCCTTGCGAGGGAACCGGCATCAGAAGATCGGTGCTGGAAGATTAGCCGCTGGCGCCACGGAACAGAATGCCGATTTCGGCTTCGGCCAGTGTGATCTGATAGCGCTGTTTGGATCTGTTCGAGTAGATGTCGTCAGCAACAATCGAGACAGTCACATCGCCGTTGTCGCTAATCTACACATCGTCGAGCCGCAGCGGCGCCGAGTATATGCATTTCGCTGATCCTTGCCTTCGCGCGGGCTGAGTAGATAGCCGCATTTACGACATCCTCTGCTGTTGCAGGATACCGGGTGCAAGACGGATGCCACCACTTCGGTCCCAAAATGGAGCAAGGCAACAGCCCGCAGACTGCAGAAACTCCAGCCTACTCCCATCTTCCTCCTTATGGATATATGCCATGCAGTTCAGCACGGCCGTATATCTTCGTTAGCCGGTGAGTTGTTTTGAGTCCGAGCCCTCACTGGTCAGGCCCGGTGTGATTGCTGGCCTACCCCGTCAGCCTGCCGGGCCGCTCCCGGCCTCCGTCGCCGACTGCGGATGTACCAGCGGCGACGGAGCTGGCCCTTGGGCACTAGGGGAAACTGGCACTCATTAAGCTGGCGCCTCGGCCAGTTTCTCGATGGATAAAAATTTGGGGCGTCCGTTCACCCTATCTAAATTAGATAGCCCTCATATGTGCGTGATCGGAAGTCAGGGCTTATGAAAGATGCAACGGGTAGCGAGTTTTCTACGTGACGATTCCGGAGCGACGGCCATCGAGTATGGTTTGATTGCAGCGCTTATCGCCTTGGGAATCATGGTTGGGGCAACCTCACTGGGCGGCGCGCTAAATGCCCAGTTTGTGTCGATTGCCACGACGCTTAACGGCGCCGGCTCACCGTGAGGGTGCCCTAGGCTTTACGGACAGGGCGTCCAGCCATTCCGGTGTTCCAGTATCACGGCGTGGTTCGTGAACTGCAGGTTCCGATCGTCTCGGCCGGCGGCGCGGCACTCGTGGCAGTAGATGATTTTCAGCAGATCCCAGTGCAGACAGGGCTGGTCCGGGCCGAACCGCCTGGCCAGCGCGGCGACGTCAAGAACCGCGCGGCGCTGGCAGCCGAAGCAGTGGACCGACAAGCCCGTGCAGGCGGCCAGTTTGCCGCCCAGCGTGGCTTCTGAAAACGGATACTCCTTGCCCATGGCGATTTCCAACGAGGTCGCCCCACACGGGTGGCTATCTATCTGGAGAATCGCTCCTTGAGTGCCCTGCTCTAGGAAATTTCTTAGGATCCGTTGGTTAGGGGCCAAGTCGAAGTGATTGAGCCTTAGGCCCAGGTGCCTGCGGTCGCTCAGCCTAATTGAGCGATTGCTAATACCCTTCTAGATTGCGTGAGCGGGAGGAAACGGTTGCCACCTAGCCAACCCGCATGGCCGGTACAGCACATCCCCAAACCCCGGTGCGCACCGCTGTCGTGCCCGGCGGCGCGCTTTTCACACCCGTCGGGAGGTTTCTGTGCCATTCCTGTGCCACACGGCACAAGGGCTTAGCTAAGTTATTGAAAGGATGGTGGGCGTGACAAGGATTGAACTTGTGACCCCTGCAATGTCAATGCAGTGCTCTCCCGCTGAGCTACACGCCCATCCGACGCCGCGCATACACCACTTTTGATCCGGCACGTCAATAGCGGGAATGTGGAAAGACGGCTTCCGTTTGTCGCATCGGCGAAGCGCCTGCCGATGCAGGGCCCGATCCGGGCCGGAGGCGGCTAGGCCGCCTGCAGCATCTTCTCGACCTCGTTGACGAGATCGCGCAGGTGGAATGGCTTGGACAGCACCTTGGCGTCCTTGGGCGCCTTGGAATCGGGATTAAGCGCGACGGCGGCGAAGCCGGTGATGAACATCACCTTGAGGTCGGGGTCGATCTCGGTGGCGCGGCGGGCAAGCTCGATGCCGTCCATCTCCGGCATGACGATGTCGGTCAGGAGCAGCGAGAAGGGCTCTTCGCGCAGCCGCTCATAGGCGCTGGCGCCATTGTCGAAATCGCTTACCTGGTAACCGGCGCGTTCCAGCGCCTTGACGAGGAAGCGGCGCATATCGTCATCGTCTTCCGCCAGCAGAATGCGTGCCATAATGTCCCGTCCGAATCACCCGCCCCAAGCCTGCCGCCGGGCTAGGCCATTAACCATCCTGTATATGAGATGGAGCCGGTAAACATCAAGTGAATGAAGGGCATGCCAGATGCGGTTCGCGGCGCGGTTTTGCCGCCTGAAATGCTGGACATGCCGCGCGCAAGGTGGCAAGTTTTGCGTCATGACGCAGTGCTTCATCCTGGTTCATAAAAATTGAAGACGGCAGCCGAGGATTTTTCGGTCGTTCCACCCTTCGAAATCCGATCGGGCGCCGAGCAGCGCGTCCCTTTTCTGTTCAACTCCCCGCATAGCGGCCGCCACTATCCGGAGCGGTTCCTGGCTATGGCGCGGCTCGACCGCAATGCTATCCGCCGGTCGGAAGACTGCTATGTCGAGGAGCTTTTCGGCGGCGCCGTGCCGCTCGGCGCGCCGTTGCTGGCGGCGAACTTTCCGCGCGCTTATCTCGACGTCAACCGCGAGCCTTGGGAACTCGATCCGCGCATGTTCGCGGAGCCGGTGCCGTCCTTCTGCAATATCCGTTCGGCGCGTGTCGCCGGCGGGCTGGGCACCGTGCCGAAACTGGTCGGCGAGGGGCTCGACATCTATCCCGGCCGGCTGCCTTTGGCCGAGGCCGTCGCGCGCATCGAAACGGTGTACAAGCCTTACCACGAGACGCTGAAGCGGCTTTTGACCAGGACGCATGCCAGGTTCGGCTATGCCGTGCTGATCGACTGTCACTCGATGCCGGCCTCGATCCGCGTCAGCGACAATGGCGTTCGGCCCGACTTCATCATCGGCGACCGGTTCGGCATCTCGGCCTCGCCGGCGCTCACCGAGATGGCGATCAGCCTGCTTGTCGGCATGGGCTACACGGTCGCGCACAACAAGCCCTATGCCGGCGGCTTCATCACCGAGCATTACGGCCGACCGGCGCGGCATCTGCATGCGCTGCAAATCGAGGTCAATCGCGGGCTTTACCTGGACGAGCGGACGTTCCAGAAGTCGGCCGGTTTCGACGCCCTGGCCTGCGACCTGACCCGCTTCTCGGCCGATCTGATGTCGATGCCCGATCATCATTTCGTCGATTTGCCGCTTGCGGCGGAATGACGGTGCGCCCGAGTTCTTAATAAACGCAATTCCGGACGGAAAAACCGCTTCGCGCTTTTCTCGAATTGCTCGAAAAAAAGACCGCATCGTTTTCACGACACGGTCGAAGTCTAGGGAGGAAACGCCCAAGGAGGGCATGGACAGGAAAACCTGTCCGACGACAAAATTATTGTGCGGCGCACAAATGTCAATCGACAGCTGGATTTTTTAATTCAATATGATGTGGAAATTCCGCTTCGGCGGTTCAGTTGTGGCATTAAGGCAACATAAAGCGGGCGCCTGACCGGTATTCAGCGCGCCTGTTCTGCGAGAAAGAGCGGCTGGCAAGAGCCGCGATGGGGAGAGCGACTTGGATATCAGCACCGATTTCATGCGGCGCATAGCGCATGCCGCCGCAGCGGAAACCTTGCCGCGCTTCCGCAGCCAGGGGGTGGTCGCCAACAAGGAGGCGGGAAGCTTCGACCCAGTCACGGAGGCCGATCGCGAAGCCGAGCGCGCGATCCGGGCGCTGATCTCCGCCGAATATCCCGAGCACGGCATTCTCGGCGAAGAACATGGCAGCCAGAACATCACCAGCCGGCATGTCTGGGTGATCGACCCGATCGACGGCACCCGCGCCTTCATTTCCGGCCTTCCGGTCTGGGGAACGCTGGTCGGGTTGACCGCCGACGGCGACGCGGTTGCCGGCATGATGTCGCAGCCCTTCACCGGCGAGCTGTTCTATGCCAACGCCTCCGGCTCGCACTATGAAGGACCGGGCGGCCCGCGCAGGCTCTCGACCCGCAAGACCACCGACCTCGCGCAAGCGACGCTGTTCACGACCACGCCGGCGCTTTTCAAGGGCGAAGCGCGCAAGCGCTACGACCAGTTCGAAACGAAAGTCCAACTCGCCCGCTACGGAACCGACTGCTACGCCTTCGCCATGGTGGCGGCGGGCTGTGTCGACATCGTCGCCGATCCGGGCCTGAAGCCCTACGACATCGTCGCGCTGATCCCGATCATCGAGAAGGCCGGCGGCGTCGTCACCACTTTCGAAGGGGCCCCGGCGGAGAAGGGCGGCGATATATTGGCTGCGGCGACGCCGGAGCTGCACGCCGCGGCAATGGCGGCGCTGCGCGGCTGATCGGGCGCGTTCAGGGAGCGTCGCCGGTGCCTGGAATGAAGGCATCGAAGGCGGCGAGCAACTGCTCGCGGTAGATGTCCCTCTCCTGCAGGATTTCGTGCTCGGCGCCGTCGATCATCAACAGCGAGCCGACGCGCAATTTCCTGGCATAGGCTTCCACGGCCTTGGTCGAGACCACCCGGTCGGCGCCGGCGGCGACGATCAGCATCGGAACCTTGACCCTTGCCATGAAATCCGGATCGCTGACGGCTTCCGCGGCCGCGGCTGCGGCCTTCAGCCAGCGGATGGTCGGGCCGCCGAGCGCGAGCTGCGGCCAGGCCTCGTAGATCCCGACATTGCGGCGGTAGCGCTCGGGATCGGAAGTCACCTTGTTCACCTCGAAAGCCGGCGGCACTTTCGGGCGTGGACCGATCGCCGCGTAGAGCCAGCCGAGGCCAAGCGCGCAGAAGATTGCGCACACGCGCCGCACGGTGGCGATCGAGACCGGCATGTCCGGCACCTCCAGAAAGGGCGCCAGCAGCACCATGCGCCGCACCCGATTGACCATGGACGGCGAGGCAAGCAGCGCAATCACCGCCCCGGTCGAATGGGCGAGGATATAATAGGGGCCGCGGCAGTCGGGCAGCACGATCTCCTCGAAGAATTGCTCGAGGTCGCGCGCATAGTCGCGGAAGCTGCGGACATGGCCACGCTGGCGGTCGCGCAGCAGGCGGCTGGAATCGCCCTGGCCGCGCCAGTCGAAGATCGCGACGCCGAAGCCGCGATCGGCGAGGTCGCGGATGGTCTCAAAATATTTCTCGATGCACTCGTTGCGTCCGGTCAGCAGAACCACCGTGCCCAGCAGCGGCCGAGCGACGGCTGCAAACACGCCGTAGCGGATCTTCTTGCCGTCGGGCGTGGTGAAGAAGCCGCTCGCGGCGTTCCGCGGCGCGGGATTGTCCTCGGTCAGATGGAAAAAATCCGTCATTCGGCAAGTCGCTGGTTGTTCTTTGCCCGAGCGGGCAAGGCGTCGGCATGGTGATAGACGGCCAGGCGGCAAAAGCAAAGGCGCCGCGAGGATTTACGCAACCGCCCTGAAATGGGAAGGCCGGAAGTGCCTGCGGCGCACTTCCGGCCTCTGTCGATCCGGGAGGAAGGGACGTTGCACCCGGTTCGGCCTCGTCGCAGCGCCAGGAAAAGGCGCCGCTTGTCTCTTTGTCTTGACGCAATTCCGGTCGGAAAGCGCCTCGCGCTTCTCTTGGGAATTGCTCCAACTTGACCAAAGCCTAGCGCCGAGCGGCTGAACGGATGCCGAAGCTGCGGTTCATCCGCCGTTCATCAACTTGGCCGCATTGCGGCGCTGAAAAAACCTTGAAATGGCTTTTTGAGCTTCCCAAATAAAGGTTGCGGCCGCCGATTGTCGGGGTCGCTGGCCTATCCGGAACGCCTTTCGAGGGTTTCGCACCGGGTCACACGCAAACCATGTTGCTCAACAGGAGAACACCTCATGCGTCACGTTGATTTTTCCCCGCTTTATCGTTCGACCGTCGGCTTCGACCGGTTGTTCACCATGCTCGACTCGCTCGGCCAGCCCGAGACCGCGCAGACCTATCCGCCCTATAACATCGAGCGCACCGGCGAGAATGCCTATCGCATCTCGATGGCCGTTGCCGGCTTCTCGGAAGACGAAATCTCGATCGAAGCCCACCGCAACGTGCTGACCGTCAAGGGCGAGCGCAAGGAAGAGGGCAATGGCGAGGGTTCCGAGCTGCTCTACCGAGGCATTGCCTCGCGCGCTTTCGAGCGCCGCTTCCAGCTCGCCGACCATGTCGAGGTCGAGGGCGCCACGCTGAAGAACGGCCTGCTCTTCGTCGACCTCAAGCGCAACATTCCCGAGGAGCTGAAGCCGCGCAAGATCGCGATTACCCAGTCCTCGGACAAGGCCAAGCAGATCGAGGCGAAAGCGGCCGCGTAATCCGCGGACTTTTCCCAGACGACGTCTCTATCCCGAGACGAAAGCGGCGCCGCGAGGCGCCGCTTTTTATTGGTGCGCCAGCTACCGGCCTTCCTTTTGAAGCTGCGGCGGAGCGTGAAGGACTCTCCTGGTGGACCAGCCGCGTCGTCGAGCCGAGCGGCGGCTTGGTCATGGCAGGACGCTCAGCCGAGCAACTGGCCGAGGCGGTCGATCTCCTCGGTCGTGGTCGCGAAGCTGGCGACGAAGCGGTAGATCGCTTCATTGTCGCCGAGATGGCCCTCGAATCCTGAAGG
>NZ_RZSB01001119.1:0-1304 GCF_004023285.1 Mesorhizobium sp. M2A.F.Ca.ET.067.02.1.1 | reverse complement strand
GTCGAGCGCGATCATCTGGCCGGTCACCGAGCGCGCCTGCCAGAGATAGCGAATCGTGGCGCCGAATTCAGGCAATTGCGGGCCGCGCTTCAGGATCAGGCCCTCGACCTGTTTGCCGAAATCGTCGTCGTCCTGGCGCTTGTTCTTCAGTGTCGGGCCGGGACCTATGGCGTTAACGCGAATGCGCGGCCCGAGCGCCTGCGCCAGCATCTCAGTCTGCGTCCACAGCGCCGATTTCGACAGCGCATAGGAGAAATAGCGCGGTGTAGGCCGCCAGACGCGCTGGTCGATCATGTTGACGATCAGCGCCTCCTCGCCTTGCGGCAGCGCGCCGGCGAAATTCTGCGCCAAGAGCGCGGGCGCCTTCAGGTGGATGGCGAAATGGCGGTCCCAGGCCTGCCAGTCGAAATCATCGACGCTGTCGTCGACGAACAGGGACGCGTTGTTGACCAGCAGCGTCACAGGCCCGAGCGCGGCTTGCGCGCGACCGATGAGACCACCCACCGCATCCATGTCGGTGAGGTCGGCGGCGACGACGGCGGCGCGGCCGCCCTCGCCCGTGATCTTCCCCGCCAGCGCCTCGGCCTCGGCGCCTGAACGGTTGGCATGGATGGCGACGGCGAAGCCATTCGCGGCCAGATCCTCGACGATCGCCTTGCCGATCCGCCTTGCTCCACCCGTCACCAGCGCGACGGCCGTGGCTTGTTTCATGGTGTCAATCCTCAATCGGCTTCACGATTCCGGGAAGCCGGCACAATATGACGGGCCAAGCGTTAAATGCCATTTCCACCTTGGGCAGGAATGTGGCGAAGCGGCCCGGATGCGCTTCCGCCCCGCCGGATTCGGCGCGCCATTGCCGGCAATATATGTCGCTGCACCCCTTGAACCAAGCGATGTGCAGCGCAACATGATTAGCCTGCTGACATTCGCTGTTGCGAAGATGCAACGTCACCTTTCGGCCTCATTCGCGCCCGGGAATGACCCAAGTTCAGGTTCGCTTCAGCCGCATTTCAGCACGACATTTGGAACTGTTAAACGTCAGGCTCGTTTATCCCCCCCGGACGGGCCGGGGCGTTTCATGAACAAGCAAGCCTAAGTGTCTTGTGGCTTAAGGAGTATATAATGAAGACCAATCTCAAATTCGCGCCGCTTGCCGCCGCGCTCGGGCTGTTCGCCTTTGCTGGTACCGCCTTTGCGGCCGACGTCGTTTCCGAAGAGCCGCCGGCTCCCGCCCCGGTTGCCGAGCTTCCGGTTGCTTCCTGGGCCGGCCCCTATGCCGGTATCAGCCTCGGCTACGGCTTCAG
>NZ_RZSB01001118.1:0-1305 GCF_004023285.1 Mesorhizobium sp. M2A.F.Ca.ET.067.02.1.1 | reverse complement strand
GTCAGGGACATGCTTGGCCTCTTTGTCGCCTTCAATCACGGTTGAAGAATTCACATGTCGCATGCCGGCCGCGTCAAGTTCCGGCCGTTCGGCGCGATAGCGTCGATGATCTGCGGCCAGTCGTTGCGGTGCAGCTCATGGCCGCCGCCTTCGATCTTGACCAGCCTTGCGCCGGGAACCACCTTTGCCAACGCCTCGCCATGTTCGATCGGAAAGAGCGGATCGGCGGTGCCGTGGATGACGAGCAGCGGTGCCATCAGGTCTCGCACCGTCCGTTTCGGGCCGCCGCCCTTGAGCAGGAAATGGTTGGTCGCGCTGGCGAGGCCGCCGGAACGATCATAGTCCGCCTCGATCATCGCGTGCGTGCGTTCCTCGTCGAATGGATGGCGCGTGCTGGCGATCGCGCGGGCGTCCTTGACCATGAAGTCGAGCACCTGCTTCCTGTTCGACCAGTCGACGTCGCCGCCTTGCGCCGAATGCTCCTTGTAGGCTTCGGTCGGTCCGGGCAGGCCGGACGTATCGACGCCGAGCGGCGAAGATGAGATCACGGTGAGCGCGCTGACGCGTTCAGGATATTTCAGCGCCACGTTCTGCGCGAGCATGCCGCCCATCGACAGGCCGACGACATGCCCCTTGCCGACGCCGTGGTCGTCGAGCACGCGGATGGCATCGTCCACCATATCCCCGAAATTGTAGGGCGGCGTGCCCGGCGGGTATTTCGTCGACAGTCCAGTGTCGCGGTTGTCGTAGCGGATGACAAAGCGGCCGCGCCTGGCGAGTTGCCGGCAGAAGGGTTCCGGCCACCACAGCATCGAGGCCATGGCGCCCATGATCAGAAGGATCGGCGGATCTTTCGGACTGCCGAAGCTTTCCGAAACGATGTCGGGGCGCTGCGCCGCGTAGGTCATCTGCTCCTCCAATCCGATTGCATTTTGCAATCAGTTGCACGATAGTGAAACCGATATCATAATGCAACTGGTTTTTCTGGAGACTGCCATGAACATCGACCGCCGGTCCGGTTGCCCGATCAATCTGTCGCTCGAAGTGTTCGGCGACCGTTGGAGCCTGATCATCCTGCGCGACGTGATCTTTGGCGGCCGGCGCCATTTTCGCGAGCTGCTCAATGGCTCGCTGGAGGGCATCGCCTCCAACATCCTGGCCGACCGGCTGAAGCGGCTGATGGCGCTCGGCCTGCTGACCAAGGCCGACGATCCCAGCCACAAGCAGAAGGCGATCTACAGCCTGACCGAGATGGCGATCACGCTGGTGCCGATCATGGCGCAGCTCGGCGCCTGGGGCCGGGTC
>NZ_RZSB01001117.1:0-1307 GCF_004023285.1 Mesorhizobium sp. M2A.F.Ca.ET.067.02.1.1 | reverse complement strand
GCGCTTTCTTCTCGGCGCGTTCGGCCATGCGCTTCGTGCGCTGCTCGCGGAACACGGTCATGCCCCAGCGCGTGACGCCGTAGAACACGAGCCCGAAGACCAGGCCGAGCGGCACCGCGCCGATTAGCATCGGCTCCAGAACCGGATGCCAGAGCTTGGCGAAGGAGAGCTTGTGCATCATTTCGCCGAGATGCTCGGGCGGCCCGTGCTTGGGCAGGCGCTCATGCAGGAGCAGCTTGCCGGTTTCCCAGGACGCGCCCCACAGCAGCGGGGAGGTCAGCGGATTGCCGAAGAACACGGCGCCGAGTGCCGCCGCGACCAGATTGCCGGCGATCATCCAGCAAAGCACGGCGGCAACCACGAAATGGGCGCCAAGCGGGAAGAAGGAGGCAAAAACACCCGCGGCGACGCCGGCGGCGACCGAATGCGGCGTCGCGTTCAGCCGCAGGATGCGCTTGGAGAAATACTGCACGGAACGCGAGAACGAGCGGCGCGGCCATAGATAAGTACGCACCCGTTCCAGGAGGCCATCAGGCTCTCGGCGTCGAAAAAGCACTCTGTTCCAGTTC
The DNA here is from genome assembly GCF_004023285.1 of Mesorhizobium sp. M2A.F.Ca.ET.067.02.1.1. Taxonomy (NCBI): domain Bacteria; kingdom Pseudomonadati; phylum Pseudomonadota; class Alphaproteobacteria; order Hyphomicrobiales; family Phyllobacteriaceae; genus Mesorhizobium; species Mesorhizobium sp. M2A.F.Ca.ET.067.02.1.1. Next base: position 738 of record NZ_RZSB01001117.1, on the reverse strand, counting down.
CCGGTCCTACACGCGCTGCCCCTGCCCACCGGGACGCGCCACACATATCTTGCGCCTCCATGGCGCAGAAAGGCAACAAGTCTCTGATATAGAGATGGGCAAGCCGCGGAACAACGAAACGCCGCCGCGTTGGTCTGCCGCAGCCTATAACAAGAACCTCATTCTGGCGAAACTGAGGAGAATTCCGGAGCTGGCAGCTACTTCCGGTATTCGCTGACCTCGACCAGATTGCTGTCCGGATCGCGGAAATAGACCGACATCATCGGCCCGCGCGCGCCAATGCGTTCGACCGGGCCGACTTCGACCGCCACGCCATTGGCTTGCAAGCTGGCCTGGACTTCGACGAGCGGCACCGCAGCCACCAGGCAGAAATCGCCGGAACCCGGCGTCGGCATCTTTGCCTTAGGTTCGAAAGTGCGGCCGACCTCGTGCAGGTTGATCTTCTGCGAGCCGAACAGAAGCGCGGTCGGCCGGTTCGCTTCATCCAGGCGCCGCATGCCGAGCACGCGCTGGTAGAAGTCGCAGGTCGCTTCGACCGAGCGGACCGTCAGCACGAAATGGTCGATCCCGGCGATCATTTTTGGTTTCCTTTCCTGCACGTCGTCACCCCGAAACCGCTGCGCGCCTTCTGGCGACATGTATTGATAACATTGTGGCCAGCTTCACGACACGGAATGCTTGCGAGCCAAGCTGAGCCGCGCTCTTCCGCACGTTCCCGGTCAGGCACGGGTCGCAAGA
>NZ_RZSB01001116.1:0-1310 GCF_004023285.1 Mesorhizobium sp. M2A.F.Ca.ET.067.02.1.1 | reverse complement strand
ATCTTGATAGGAGTAACGGAGACCTGGCGAGTTCTCCGCCCTCCTTGCGTTAGCGGTCGATCTCGCCGAAGACGATGTCGAGCGAACCGATGATCGCCGCGACATCCGCCACCATGTGCCCGCGAGACAGAAAATCCATCGCCTGCAGATGGGCGAAGGATGGCGCCCGTATCTTGCAGCGATAGGGAATGTTGCCGCCGTCGGAGACGAGATAGACGCCGAACTCGCCCTTCGGCGCCTCAACCGCGGCGTAGACCTCGCCACGCGGCACGCGGTGGCCTTCGGTATAAAGCTTGAAATGATGGATGGTCGCTTCCATGGAGCGCTTCATGATGGCGCGCGGCGGCGGCGTGATCTTCTGATTGGCCACCGCGACTGGACCCTGGCCATCGGCTGAGCGCAGCTTCTGCAGGCACTGCCGCATGATGCGCACCGACTGGCGCATCTCTTCCATGCGTACCAGATAGCGGTCGTAGCAGTCGCCGTTCTTGCCGACCGGGATATCGAACTCCATCTCGGGATAGCATTCATAGGGCTGTGCCTTGCGCAGGTCCCAGGCGGCGCCCGAGCCACGCACCATGGGCCTTGGGTTTCTCCGGGCCCATGCGTCATCGAGCGAGATCGCGCCGACATCGACGTTGCGCTGCTTGAAGATGCGGTTGTCGGTGAGCAGGCCTTCGAGATTGTCGCAGACCTTCAGGAACGGATCGCAGAAATTCCAGATGTCGTCGAGCAGCTCTCCCGGCAGATCCTGGTGCACGCCGCCGACGCGGAAATAATTGGCGTGCATGCGGGCGCCGGACGCGCGTTCATAAAACACCATCAGCTTCTCGCGCTCGGCGAAGCCCCAGAGCGGCGGGGTCAGGGCGCCGATATCCATGGCTTGCGTGGTGACGTTGAGAAGATGCGACAGCAGCCGCCCGATCTCGCAGAACAATACGCGGATGAGTTGCCCGCGTCGCGGAACCGATATTTCCAGCAGCTTTTCGGCGGCAAGGCAGAAGGCATGCTCCTGGTTCATCGGCGCGACATAGTCGAGCCGGTCGAAATAGGGCAGCGCCTGCAGGTAGTTCTTGTATTCGATCAGCTTCTCGGTGCCGCGATGGAGCAGGCCGATATGCGGGTCGGCGCGTTCGACGATCTCGCCGTCCAATTCAAGCACCAGCCGCAGCACGCCATGCGCGGACGGGTGCTGCGGCCCGAAATTCAGGGTGAAGTTGCGGACTGCGGCTTCGGTCATGGCGACCTCCGCAAGATTGAGGATCGAAGGCGACTGTGGCCGTTCGGCCGGGTCATGCCTCTAAAGCGCG
>NZ_RZSB01001115.1:0-1311 GCF_004023285.1 Mesorhizobium sp. M2A.F.Ca.ET.067.02.1.1 | reverse complement strand
GTTGAGGCCGATCTGCAGGTCGGAGAGCTCTTTCAGCGGCGAGGATTCCGGAATGCGGCGGTAGAGCGCGACCGCGCCCTCGCCATCTTTCAGCTGCTCGGCAACGGCGGCAAGCTGCACAAGGGCCGCGTCGCTGTCCGGCTTCAGCGCCAGCGCGTATTGCAGGTAAAGCCGCACGAAAGGCTCGCCGCCGCCGCGGTTGAGCGCGGTGGCAAGGTCGAGCAGGATTTCGGACGCGCCGTCGGCCGGGCGGGCGACCAGCGGCTCGATCTTGTCGCCCTTGGCGATGCGGTCGCGCAGCGTGGTGATCTCGAGCTTGCCCGGGGCGAAGGCTTCCGCCTGGTTCAACACCGCCTCGGCCTTCGACTTGTCGCCCTTGCGGGCGAGGAAGGAGGCATAAGCCTGGGCATTGCGCATCCAGGTTTCGGGCGCGGAGCCACCGGCCGCGGTGTCGGCCAAGGTGGCGGCGTAGATCGCATCGGCCTTGTCGCTGAGGCCGGCGGCATCGGCGATCAGCGCGCGGTGGAACGACTTGAACAGGCCGAACCAATCGGGGCCCTTCAGCTTGTCGATGGCATCCATGGCCTCGGACGCGTTGCCGGCGCCCTGCTTGGCCCAGCCGTCCATGACGCCGGAAAGCAGCCGGTCGAGATCGGATTCGAGCGACAGCTTCAGCCAGTACTGCGCCTTGGCGTAGTCTTTCTTGTGGAAGGAATCGATGGCCAGCGCCAGGCGCGAGAAGCGCTCGACATCGGGCACTTCCTTCAGCTTGTCGGCATAGACCAGCGATTCCTCAAAGCGGCCCTGCGAGACCAGCGCCAGCATCAGGCTCTGCTGCAGATCCTTGTCATCAGGGGCAAAGGCCAGTGCCTGCTTGTAATAGGCGATCGCGTCGTCGAGGTCGTTGTCGCTTTCGGCGATATGGGCCGCAAGATAGGCGCCCGAGAATGACGTGATCTGCAGCGGTTGGGCTTCTTCCTTGGCCTGGACCGGCAGCACCCAGAGCGCCACTCCGGTCAAAAATGCCAGCCTCGTCAGCCAGCGCGCACGTCCTTGCCGCATCGTATCCCTTTCAGCCAGACGCGATCCCGCCCTTGGCGGACCGCCCATAGACTCGATCTTTTCCGGCCAAAGCATGGCCTTTTTGGGGTCGGGCTTCAATCGCCGAGCGAATCACAATGCAATCATCCGGCTTAAAAAACGATGCCAGTCAGCGAAAATATGCGGATCGGCGGCCGAATTTCGCCATATCCGTCTAAATGCGCGTTCCGTGAAAGCCGCTCGCCGCGACCGCGCCGCACAGCTCGAACC
>NZ_RZSB01001114.1:0-1315 GCF_004023285.1 Mesorhizobium sp. M2A.F.Ca.ET.067.02.1.1 | reverse complement strand
GACATCGGCAGCGGCAAAGGCCGCGCCGGCGAAGCCCGCCGCCGCGAAGAAGCCGGCGGTCACGAAAACTGCGGCAGCGAAGCCCGCGGCCAAGGCAGCCGCGCCGAAGAAGGCGGCGGCTCCCGCCAAGAAAGCTGCCGCGCCAAAAGCCGCGGCCGCCAAAGCCGACAATCTGCGCCGCCTCATCGGCATCGGCCCGGTCAACGAGAGGCTGCTCAAGGGCCTGGGCGTCACCACCTATGCCCAGATCGCCGCCTGGACCGACGCCGACGTCAAACGCATCGAGGAGGTGCTCAATTTCGACGGCCGCATCGCGCGCGAGAAATGGATCGAGCAGGCGAAATTGCTGGCCGCCGGCGACGAGGCCGGGTTCGCGCGCCAGTTCCCGACAGCCGGTACCGTAAGCAACACCTGAATATCCGTCTGGTTGGTACGAGGCGGCGCCGGCATGGGGCGCCGTCTTTATTTTGGCCAGCCGCCTTTGCGTCGCTCGACGCCGTTCCCTCGATTGCGCGTCCCCGGGCCCCCATATAGACCGGTCGACTGAATTGTCCGCTTCCGAGGCTCATGCCCCTGCCCGCAGCCATATTCCGCAATGACGAGAGCGCGCGTCAGCTGGTGTTCGACCGGCCGCACGAGGTCATTCTCGCGCGCACTGCGGAGGAGTTCGCGCCGGCGCTCGAGCGAGCCCAGGCTGCTTCCGACGCCGGCAAATGGCTGGCAGGCTATTTCTCCTACGAGGCCGGCTACCTGCTCGAGCCTAAACTGGTGCCGCTGCTGCCCGAAGGCCGCCGCGCGCCGCTGATCTGTCTCGGCGTCTTCGATGCGCCCGTCGAACAGGCCGTGCCGCAAAATGCCGGGCCCGCCAGCAACGGCCCGATTTTCGATGCGAGGGCGACATGGTCGGCCGAGGATTATGCCGGCCGTTTCGCGCGCCTTCACAGTCACATCCGCAAGGGTGACTGCTACCAGGGCAACCTTACCTTCCCGGTCCATGCGCAATGGTCCGGCGATCCGCTTGCCGCCTTCGACGCGCTGACCGAGCGCCAGCCGGTCAAATATGGCGCGCTGGTCTCGCTTGGCGATCCGGTCGTTCTGTCGCGCTCGCCCGAACTGTTTTTCGAGATCGACGCCGACGGCATGATCGAGACGCACCCGATGAAGGGCACGGCGCCGCGCGGCGCGACCAAGGCCGAGGACGCGCGGCTGAAGGCCTTCCTGCGCAACGACGAGAAGAACCAGGCCGAGAACCGCATGATCGTCGATCTTTTGCGCAACGACATCTCGCTGATCAGCGAGGTGGGTACGCTGGACG
>NZ_RZSB01001113.1:0-1318 GCF_004023285.1 Mesorhizobium sp. M2A.F.Ca.ET.067.02.1.1 | reverse complement strand
ACTATGGCTACGGCAAGACCAACGTCGCCGACATCGCCCGCGAGCTCGGCATGTCGCCGGCCAACATCTATCGTTTCTTTGCCTCCAAGGTCGAAATCCACCAGGCCGTCTGCGGCCGCATGCTCGGCGCCAGCTACAAGATGGCCTATGAGATCATGCACCTGCCGATCAGCGCCGAGGAACGGCTGCGGCGCTACATCCATGCCCAGTACAAGATGACGCTGGAGGTCATGCTCGACCAGGAGAAGGTGCATGAGATGGTCATCGTCGCGCTGGAACGCGACTGGGGCGTCATCGACAAGCATGTCAACAGCATCCACGACCTCTTCGCCGAAGTGATCCGCGAGGGCATCGAGGCCGGCGAGTTCAGGGAACAGGATCCCGAGACGGCCTCGCGCTGCTTCGGCGCCGCGACCATCATTCTATGCCATCCGCAGATGGTGGCGCAGTGCCTTGCAAAGACCAACCGGGCGATGCCCGACGAACTTATCGACTACGCCATCAGAGCCTTGAAATAGAAGCCGCCCGCCGGGTGCGGTCGACGATCATCTCCAGTTCGGGAGTGCTAAGGTGTCTTTGTCCAATTCCATCCTCCGCAAGCTGCCGGCCGCCGGCCTCCCAACCGCCGCCGTTATCGCAGCAGTGCTTGGCCTTGCCGGCTGCAGCCAGGAGAAGGCCGAGGTCGTCCAGGAGGTCGTCCGGCCGGTCAAGGTGGTCGAGATCGGCGAGGCGCAGACCACCCGTCAGCTTGACTATTCCGGTTCGGTGCGCGCCCGCACCGAGATGAATCTCGGCTTCCGCATCGCCGGCAAGGTCACCGAGCGCCTGGTCGACATCGGTCAGCACGTGGATGAGGGCGACGTGCTCGCCCGCATCGATCCGGCCGATTACGAATTGTCGGTGAAGAGCGCCGCGGCCAGCCTCGACGCGGCCGAGCGCCAGGTCGAGACCGTCGACCTTGCCAGGAAGCGCGCCGAGCAACTCTATGCCAAGAATTTCGCGCCGAAGTCGCAGCTCGACCAGGCGCGGCTGACCTACGACCAGGCCGTGGCGACCCGCGACGCCGCTCGTTCGACTCTGGCCCAGGCGCAGAACCAGGTTCAATACGCCGATCTGAAAGCCAGCAGGAACGGCATCGTCACCGCCATCTCCGCCGATGTCGGCCAGGTGGTCGCCGCCGGCACGCCGGTGATGACCGTCGCGGTCGACGGCGAGAAGGAAGTGTCCATCGCGGTGCCGGAGATGGATATCGCCGGCTTCAAGCCTGGCAAGGAGGTCAAGGCGAGCTTCTGGTCTGACGAAGGGCTCACCCTTGACG
>NZ_RZSB01001112.1:0-1323 GCF_004023285.1 Mesorhizobium sp. M2A.F.Ca.ET.067.02.1.1 | reverse complement strand
ATCGCAGCCATGTCCCTCGATGAGCAGTTTTGCGCCCGCGGCGCGGTTCGCCGTCACCGCCACCGGCGCGTGTTCGGCCAGAAGCAGCGGCTCGTCGCCAACATGTTTGGCGGCGTCGTGATGCGCATCGACGACATGCGGCTTGGCGAACGAACCGCCATGGCCGCGCGACAGGAAGCCGGGCGTGAGCTGCATGCGCCTGGCTTGTTTGGCCAGGGCAATGGCGACCGGGGTCTTGCCGCTGCCGCCGACGGTCAGATTGCCCACGCACAGCACCGGCGCGTCGACCTTCTCGCGCGGGGCATGCCGCATGCGGCGGCCGGCAACCATGCCGTAGGCAGCCGACACCGGCGACAGAGCGAGCACGCGCCAGTCCGGCTTTTCCCACCAGAAGGGCGGCGCCTCGCTGGTCATCGCGCGGCTTCCGCGCAATTTGATTTTGCGCATGACCTTCTCCAAAAATCGGGTCCGATTTTTGGGATCATGCTTTAGCGCCCGTTGGCGCCTTTCAGGCGCGCCTTGACGACCAGCGGCTGGATATAGGGCTCCAGAGATTTCAGCGTCCGGGCGAGCGCGCCGCGCATCTCGTCGACGGTGGCGGCACCCGCCGCGATCATTTCGTGGCGCGCCACTTCGTTGGTCAGAAGGAAATTGACCGCGCCGGTCAGCATGTCGCGGTCGCGCACAAGCTTGGCGCCGCCGCTGTCGAGCAGGCGCTGATAGGCCTCGCGGAAATTCTGGACGTTGCGGCCGGCAAGCACCGCGGTTTCGAGCATTGCCGGCTCGAGCGGGTTCTGGCCGCCTTCCGAGGTCAGCGAACGGCCGACGAAAGCGATCTCGGTCAGCCTCAGGTAAAGCCCCATCTCACCGATCGTGTCGCCCAGAAGGATATCGGTATCAAGCGAGATGCGGTCGCCCTTGCTGCGCCTTGCCACCGTCAGGCCCATGCCGGAAATCTGCGCGGCAAGCGCGTCGGCGCGGTCGGGATGACGCGGCACGATGATGGTCAAAAGCCCATGATGGCGCCTGTGCAGGCTGGCATGAACCTCGGCGGCCACGACCTCTTCGCCGTCATGGGTCGAGATCGCCGCCCAGGTGGGGCGATCGCCGATCTGGCGCTGCAGGGTGGCCAGGGCCCGCTCATCAACCGGCGGCGGGTTTGTGTCGACCTTGAGATTGCCGGAAACCGTGACCGGCCGGGCGCCGAGCGCGCGGAACCGCTCGCCGTCGACATCCGATTGGGCGATGACATGGGCGAGATTCTCGAACAGCGCCTCGGCAACGCTTGCGCGCTTCTTCCACGAGGTGAAGGAGCGGTCCGAC
>NZ_RZSB01001111.1:0-1325 GCF_004023285.1 Mesorhizobium sp. M2A.F.Ca.ET.067.02.1.1 | reverse complement strand
GTCACGCAATCCGGCGGCGAAGACCTCATACTGGGCCATGGACCCGACCGCCGATCGCCAACCGGCAACACCGGTGCCCGCCGCGACAAGCGCGGCGCCTGCGCCCACGAGCATCGTTCGCCTGTTCATCGTGCCCTCTCGAATAAACTTGCAGGCAAGATAGCGGCGGCTCGGGAATAGCCCTTGATCTCAATCAAGGCCTTTGATCGACCCGCCGCCTAGGCGGCGCGACCGTCGAACTCGAACACTTCGATGCCGGCGACGTCGACGTCGTCGAGGCAGTTGATGTTGATATAGGCCGTGCGTTCGCCGCTTTCGCCGACATCCTCGGCGAAGGGGTGGATTCCGCAGGTCCGGCAGAAGCGATGCGCGATTTGAGCCTTGCCGAAGGTGTAGCGGCCGAGGTCGTCGCCCCAGGCGACCAGACTGAGCTTCTCATGCGGCACCGCCCACAGCAGCGCGCCCTTGCGCGCGCAGATCGAGCAGTTGCAGCGCACCGCGCCGCCGATCTCACCCTTGACCTCGAATGCCACCTTGCCGCAGTGGCAACTGCCTTTGTACAGCATCAGCATCTTCCCATCGCTGGCAGGGTGCAAAGGCACGCTTGCCGGGTTATCTCTTTGCCGGGCCCAACATCAGGCCGCGCGTCTAAAAGACGTTGCAAATTTGCAAGGTCCGACATCGAAAATGCAATCCGTCCGCGATCGTCTCGAAACCATCCTGTCACGTCTTGCCAATCGCGCGGCCGAGGAGCGGGTCTACACCAAGCTCTATGCCGCGGCCGCGCGGGCAGCCGCCGATGCGTCCGACGCTCGCCGCAAGGCCGGCGTCAGCCTTGGCCCGCTCGACGGGCGCATCGTCTCGATCAAGGATCTGTTCGACGTTGCCGGCGAGCCGACCACGGCCGGGTCGCTGATCCTCGCCGGCACCGCGCCGGCGACGCGGGACGCGGCCATCGTGGCGCGGCTCCGGCGGGCGGGCGCCGTGATCGTCGGCAAGACCAACATGACCGAATTCGCCTTCACCGCGATCGGCGACAACCTTCACTATGGCACGCCGGGCAATGCCGCCGACGCCAGCCTGATCCCGGGCGGCTCGTCATCGGGGGCGGGCGTTGCGGTCGGCGAGGGCACAAGCGACATCTCGATCGGTTCGGACACCGGCGGCTCGGTGCGCATCCCGGCCTCGCTCAACGGCATCGTCGGCTTCAAGCCGACGGCGGGGCGCGTGCCCTTGACGGGCGCCCTTCCGCTGTCGATGACGCTGGATTCGATTGGCCCGCTTGCCCGCAGCGTCGCCGATTGCGCGATTGCCGATGCGATCTT
>NZ_RZSB01001110.1:0-1325 GCF_004023285.1 Mesorhizobium sp. M2A.F.Ca.ET.067.02.1.1 | reverse complement strand
TGTCCGAACCGGATAGATAGGTAACAGAATGGACCGATTAGATGGGTGACAGTTTTCTTGCCAGCCGGGAGGACCGGCGATGGTTTGGCGAGAGACTGGCATCATGGATGAGCGGCTTCGTTTTGTTGTTGAATGCCTAGCTGGCGAGGAGACGATGACGCAGCTTTGCGCGGCCTTCGAGATCTCACGCAAGACCGGCTACAAATGGCTTGGGCGTTACCGGGAGACCGGGCCGGAAGGCCTGCACGACCGGCCGCGGGCGCCGCTCGATCACGGCCGAGCAACGGCAGCCGAGCTGGTGGAGCGGATCGTGGCGGAGAAGGAAGCGCATCCGCTGTGGGGGCCGAAGAAGATCATGGCGCGGCTGAAGCGGGCGGAGCCCAGTTGTGGCTGGCCGGCAGTCTCGACAGCTGGCGAGATCCTGAAGCGGCATGGTCTTGTGGGACGCCGGCGCTGGCGGGCTGTGGGCAATGGGCCATGGCCGGAGCCTGCGGCGCCGAATGCGGTGTGGACGGTAGACCACAAGGGCTGGTTCCGGACCCGTGACGGCTGGCGCTGCGAGCCATTGACGGTGATGGATGCATTGAGCCGCTACCTGCTGGGGCTCGAGGCGACGGGCTCGACGGCCGACGAGGAGGCGTGGCCGGTGTTTGAGCGATTGTTTGAGGAAAACGGTCTGCCGGATCGCATTCGAAGCGACAATGGCCCACCCTTTGCGTCGGCCGGCGTCACAGGGCTGACGCCGCTGGCAGTGCGCTTCATTAAGCTCGGCATCGCCCTGGAGCGCATCCAGCCAGGCAAGCCGCAGCAGAACGGGCGCCATGAGCGTTTCCATCTGACCATGCTGCCGATGGCCGATGCACCGAAGGCTGACAAAGCGGCTCAAGCCAGGGCCTTCGAGAACTTCCGGCGCAGCTACAATGAGGAGCGTCCGCACGAGGCGCTGGGCATGGACACCCCGGCACAGCATTACCGCCCCTCGACCCGACCGATGCCGAAGACAGCCCCTGAACCCGATTATCCGACCGAGGCAGCGGTGCGCGGCGTGCGCCAGAACGGCGCGGTCAAATGGCGGGGCACCGAGATCTATGTCTCGGCCACGTTGGCCGGCGAACCGATTGCCATTGAAGAGACCGAGGATGGCGAGTGGACGATGCGCTTCCACACCCATCCGCTCGGCTTCATCGATGAGAAGCACATGAAACTGGTTCGCCGCAGCGCCGCGCCAAGCCGACCGCTTGGCGCTGCGGCGACCGCATCATAGGGAGAGAAAACTGTTACCTATGTATCCGGTTCAAAGTGTTACCCATCTATCCGCTGGACAC
>NZ_RZSB01000110.1:0-11437 GCF_004023285.1 Mesorhizobium sp. M2A.F.Ca.ET.067.02.1.1 | reverse complement strand
GCATCTGACGCCGCAGAACGAGGCGGCCATGCGCCTGGTCGACACTGTCGCGCAGCGCTACGGCCAGTTGCCCGGCGCCATCGACGATGGCCACGCCGCCGCGCTGAAGCAGCTCTGGCAGCTCGCCGCCTGCACCACGACCAGCGACCAAGGCCCAGCACCCATCCAGACGCCGCCTCAGGCCCCTGTCGAGCCGCCGCTCGGCGACTATGAGACGATGTATGGCGCGATGTCGGACAATGGTTTTGACCCACTTCCTCTATCTGGTGCGCGAGGGCGGCCAGGCGATCCGCTACGGCGTCGGCCTCGGCCGCGCCGGCTTCGAATGGTCGGGCGACGCGGTCGTGCAGTGGAAGCAGAAATGGCCGAAATGGACGCCGCCGGACGAGATGGTGGCGCGCCAGCCGGAGCTGACGCAATACAGCGCCAAGAATGGCGGCATGCCAGGCGGCCTGAAGAACCCGCTCGGGGCGCGTGCGCTCTATCTCTTCCAGGGCAACCAGGACACGCTCTACCGCCTGCACGGATCGCCCGAATGGTGGTCGATCGGCAAGTCGGTGTCGTCGGGCTGCGTGCGCCTGATCAACCAGGACATCATCGACCTCTACAGCCGCGTCTCCAAGAAGAACCCGGTCGTCGTGGTCTGATCGGGTCCGTCGGCCCACTCTTCCGTTGCGCGATGCCGCAAGACAGGCGAAGGTGCCCTGAAAACTTCGGGAGAGAACGAGCATGGCTGGAACCTTCGTCATCGCGCAGGGCGGCGGCCCGACCGCCGTCATCAACCAGACGGTCGTCGGCGCCACGCTGGAAATCCGCAAGCGTCATCCCGGCGCCAGGGTGCTGGGCTCGATCCATGGTGTGCGCGGCATCCGCGACGGCAACTATGTCGATCTCTCCGCCATCCCCGAGGATCGGCTGCGGCTGATCGCCGGCACGCCAAGCGCCGCCCTTGGCTCGACCCGCGACAAGCCGGACGCCGCCTATTGCGAGGTCATCCTCAACGGCCTGAAGAAGGTCGGCGCCGACGCCTTCATCTATATCGGCGGCAACGACACCTCGGGCACGCAGCAGATCCTGACCGATGCCGCCGGCGGCTCGATCGCCTTCGTGCATGCGCCGAAGACCATCGACAACGACCTTGAGGAGAACGACCACACGCCGGGCTTCATCTCGGCGGCCGAGTTCGTCGCAGGCGCCTTTCTCTCCGTCGACCTCGATTTCCGCGCCTTGCCCGGCATCTATGTAGGCATCGTCATGGGCCGGCATGCGGGCTTCCTCACCGCCGCAGCGGCCGCCTGGCAGCTCGATCCCGACAGCGGCCCGCATCTGGTCTACGTGCCGGAGCGCGCCTTCTCGGCGAAGCGCTTCATCGATGAAGTGCGCGAGAAGCTGGACCGCCACAAGCGCTGCATCGTCGCCGTCTCGGAAGGCGTCAGCACCGCCGACGGCAAGGCGCTGGTCGAAAGCCTGGTGCCGCCGGAGAAGCTTGAGCGCGATCAGCACGGCAACGTCAAGCTGTCGGGCAGCGACCTGCCGGCGGCGCTCGAACGAGCCCTGGCCGAAGGCCTGCCCGGCAAGCGCGCACGCGTCGATGCTTTAGGCTACATGCCGCGCGGCTATGTCGGCGCCATCAGCGCCGTCGACGCCCAGGAGGCTTTCGACGCCGGCGCCTTCGCGGTCGCCGTCGCCGGGGAAGGTGGCGGCTCGGTTGCGATCCAGTATGATGGGTCGAAGACCGTGCTGAAAAAGGTGCCGCTGAAGGCGGTGGCCGGCAAGACCCGCCATATGCCCGACGATTTCATGCAGCCGGACGCCAACCAGCTTTCAGACGCGGGCATGGCCTATCTGAAGCGTCTCGTGCCGGAAAAGTACAAGGTAGGGAAGCCGTTCGTCTGATGGGCGGTCCGATGCCCGAGCTTGAGGTCGGCGACTGGTTCGGCAAGGCGACAGTCGATGCCGGCACGACGGTGTTGACCGAGCCCTTCGTGCATGATTTCGTGCGCGCCAATATCTGGCATTTGAAAGGCCGCGATGCGGACCTTCTGGTCGACACCGGCATGGGCATCCGTCCGCTGGCGCCTGAGGTCGACACGCCGCCCGGCAAGCCGCTCATCGTCGTTGCCACGCACATCCATCTCGACCATGTCGGCTCGCTGCACGAATTTCCTCTCAGGATGGGACCGAAGGTCAGCGCGGCTAAGTTCGACGGCATGGATGATACCGTCACCTACGCCTACATGTTCCACAATCTCGACGGCGCCGTCTCGAAACTGCCGGCACCGGACTGGAAGGCGGCCGACTATCGCATTCCTTCCGCGCCGCTGAACCGCGCGCTCGACGAGGGCGATGTCGTCGATCTCGGCGACCGGAAGTTCCGTGTGCTGCATCTGCCCGGACACTCGCCCGATTCCATCGCGCTCTTCGACGAGATCGACGGCCTCTTCTTTGCAGGCGACGCGATCTATGACGGCATGCTGATCGACGACCTGCCGGATTCCGACCGCACGGCCTATTGCCGCACCATGCAGCGCCTGCTCGACCTGCCGATCCGCATCGGCCATGGCGGCCACGGCCCGAGTTTCGATCGCGCCAGAATGCACGAAATTGCCTCCTCTTATCTGCGCCGGCGGCAGCGGTTCGTGAGCGCTTCCTGAATTAAATCTTTGTAAGGTCACCGCAAAACCCTAATTCAGGCCATTCGGCGACCTAGATGCTTGTCTGTCGAGACGGCCGGCTGCCATGCACGGCGAGACAGGCAGATCCGGCCATCGGCACGTTGACGGACGCTTCCGTGGGAGCGCCCGCGACGCCGGATCAACTCTCGCCCGGACAGAACGACCATGTCACCATCAAGCATTCTTCGCAGACATCGCGTCGCCGCCCTGCTGGGCGCCGCGCTGATCATTTCTCCCGTCGTCGTCTCCTTTGCCCAGAACAATTCCGGCCTGAGCACGGTGGCCGCTACGACCCAGACCCCGGTCGCCGGCATCACGGCCCCCAACGGCTCTTTCGCCCCGGTAATCGCCGTCACCAAGCCGGCGGTCGTCACGATCACCTCGATCATGAAGGCGCAGCCACAGGTGGGTGATGACGGTTCGCCCCTTGGCGGCAATGTGCCATTCGACCAGTTCTTCCAGCAGTTCTTCGGTGACCAGGACATGCCGATGCCGCGCACGCCGCCGCAGCAGCAGGGGCAGCGGGCCGAGGCGCTCGGCTCCGGCTTCATCGTCGGCGCCGACGGCACCATCGTGACCAACAATCACGTCATCGATGGCGCAAGCTCAATCAAGGTGACGCTCGACGACGGCACCGAGCTTCCAGCCAAGCTCGTCGGCCATGACGCCAAGAACGATCTCGCAGTGCTCAAGATCAAGGCCGACAAGCCGCTGCCGACCGTCAAATGGGGCGATTCCAGCAAGCTGATGACCGGCGACCAGGTGCTGGCGATCGGCAATCCGTTCGGCATCGGCACCACCGTCACCGCCGGCATCGTCTCGGCGCGCGGCCGCGACCTGCACAGCGGGCCGTTCGACGACTTCATCCAGATCGATGCGCCGATCAACCACGGCAATTCCGGCGGCCCGCTGGTCGACGTCAACGGCAATGTCATCGGCATCAACACCGCCATCTATTCGCCCAATGGCGGCAGCGTCGGCGTCGGCTTCGCCATCCCGTCGGATCAGGCTGAGAAGGTCGTCGCCAAGCTGATGAAGGGCGGCGACATCGAATACGGCTATCTCGGCGTGCAGATCCAGCCGGTCACGCCTGATGTAGCCAGTGCCATCGGCCTCGACCATCCCGGTGGCGCGCTGGTTTCCCAGGTCACCGACGGATCGCCGGCGGCCAAGGCCGGCATTGAAACCGGCGATGTCATCACCGGCTTCGGCGGTCAGGAGATCAAGGATCCCAAGGACCTGTCGCGCGCCGTCGCCGACGTGTCGCCTGGTGCGAAGGAGACCGTCAACATCTGGCGCAAGGGCAAGGCGATGCAGATCTCCGCCGATGTCGGCCGCAACGCCGAAGATCAGAAGACGGCGTCGAGCGGCAATGAAGGCCGCGGCCCGTCGGCCGAACAGGGCTTGCGCGTTCCATCGCTCGGCCTCGGCCTGACCGACCTCACGCCCGATATCCGCGACCAGCTCAACCTTGCCGGCAACCAGCGCGGCGCGGTGGTCGAGCGGGTCAATCCGGACAAGGCGGCTTCGGCCGCCGGCATCCAGCCGGGCGACGTCATCGTCGGTGTCGACCAGACGCCGGTGAAGACGGCCAGGCAGGCCAATCAGGCGATCGCCGAGGCCGGCAAGTCCGGCAGGAAGTCGGTTCTCCTGCTGATCGATCGCGGTGACGCGCAGATCTTCGTCGCCGTGCCTTTCGCCGCCGGCTGAGAAGCGCTTCGGCAGGGCCTGCCGGTATCTTCGGCGGGCTCTGCCTCAAGATTTCTGTTGCCCCCCGAGGCGTATTCGAGAACACTCCCTGCAGTCGATCAAATCCGGCACGAGGGATGTCTTGATGGTCACGCGCGGCTTCTTTTCCGGACGGCGTCCCCCTTCCGACACCGATGCGCGCATTCCGCCCGGCCAGTATCTGGAGCAGGGTTTTCCCGTGCTTTCGGCCGGGCCGACGCCGCGCGTGCGCACGGAGGATTGGTCTTTCACCCTCAAGCAGGGGCCGAAGCCAATCAAGAAATGGAACTGGGCGGAGTTCAACGCGCTGCCGCAAAGCAAGATGACGCGCGACATCCATTGCGTGACGGCCTGGACAAAATTCAACACGCCCTGGCAGGGCGTCATGATCGACGACATCCTCGCCGACGCCGGCATCGAGCCGCCGACCGCCTACACGCTGGCGCTGTCCTTTGACGGCTATTCCACCAATGTGCCGACCAAGGACCTCGTCACCGGCAAGGCGATGGTGGCGCTGCTCTATGAAGGCAAGCCGATCACGCCGGATCATGGCGGGCCGGCACGGCTATTGGTGCCGCACCTCTATTTCTGGAAGTCGGCCAAATGGGTGAACGGGCTGCAGTTCACCGAGCGCGACGAACCGGGCTTCTGGGAGCTTCGCGGCTATCACATGTATGGCGACCCCTGGCGCGAGCAGCGCTATTCCAGCGACCCGTGAGGGGCGACGCGTGAGCAGCAATCGATGAGCGCCGAGCCGTCGCCGCAATCGCCCTGGCAGGCAGCCACGATCACCCGCATCGAAAAGCGCACGCCGCGCGTCACCAGCTTCTGGTTCCAGCCGTCGCGGCCTTTCGCTCACCTTGCCGGACAGCATGTCGACATCAGGCTGACGGCCCCGGACGGCTACCAGGCGCGCCGCTCCTATTCCATCGCCTCGGCGCCAGAAGCAGGCGGCGGCGTCGAGCTGGCGATCGAGCGGCTGGACGACGGCGAGGTCTCGCCCTTCTTTCACGACGTGGCCGCCGTCGGCGACGAGATCGAGCTGCGCGGGCCGCTGGGCGGCCATTTCATCTGGGAGGAGAGCGACGGCGGGCCGATCCTTCTGGTCGGCGGCGGCTCGGGCGTTGTGCCGCTGATGGCGATGGTGCGTCATCGCACGCTGCGCAACACGGCGGTGCCCGTCGCGCTGGTGTTTTCGGCGCGGGTCTGGGACGAGGTAATCTTCCGCGACGAGCTGATCGGCCTCGACGACCGTCGCGACGGATTCGACCTGGTTTTGACGCTGACCCGCGAACCGGCGAGGCGGCCCTCCGATTATTCCCGGCGCGTCGACGCCCGCATGATGGCGCAGGCCGTCGAGCGCCTGCCCAAGACGCCAAGGCTCGCCTATGTCTGCGGCTCGAATGCGTTCGTCTCGGCCGCCGCCGACGCCTTGATCGGCGCCGGCGTTCCGGCGGGGATCATCCGCACCGAGCGCTACGGGGTTTAGATCATGATCCCGAAAAGTGGGTGCCGGTTTTCGGGAGGGATCATGCTTCAACAAAGAGCATGATCCCGGAAAGTGGGAACCGGTTTTCGGAAGAGATCATGCTCCAACAAAGAGCTGGATCAGGATGGCGATTCAACGGAAAATCATCCTGATCCGGCGCGCCGATTGCTCGGCGAGCCTTCGCCACGAGACGCCTCCGGGCACTGAACTTCTGTTCGGCAGGACAGCGGCCGGCGAGGGTGTTCCCGCAACGGCCCTTGCCTCGACCGACAAGCCTTCAGGCCTCGATGTCCAGCGCCGACAACGGCCTCGAACAGCAGGCCAGGATATAGCCGTCATCGATCTCGTGATCGAGAATGCCGCCATTGTGGCTCATCGAAACCTCGCCGGAGACCTTTTTCACCTTGCAGGTGCCGCAGAGACCGAACTCGCAGGCCGCCGGGATCCTGACGCCCGAAGCGCGCGCCGTCTGCAGCACGGTCTGTCCGGGGACGCATTCCGCACCGACGTTTGAAAGCGAAAAGCGGACCGGCGTCACCGCCTCGGCGAGCGGCTTGGCTTCGTCGCCGGCCGGCATCGCGAACGGCGCCGGGACTTCTTCCACGGCCGGCGCCGCGAAGCTCTCCTGATGGTAGCGGCTCATGTCGAAGCCGGCGGCCTCCAGCATCTGGCGCACGGCGCGCATGAAGGGGTCGGGCCCGCAGCAGAAGATTTCCCGCTCGCGGAAATCGGGTGCCAGAAGCGGCAGCCGGATCGCGTCGATGCGGCCCATATGGCCGAACCAGCCCTCGCGGCTCGACCGCTCCTCGATCATGAAGCCGAGCGACAGGCCGGGCATGCGGCTGCCGAGCAGTTCGAGCTCCTTGCGGAAGATGATCTCTTCCGGCCGCCGCGCGCAATTGACGAAACCGACATCGGTCCAGGGCGCGCAGTCGTTCAGCCAGCGCAGCATCGACATCATCGGCGTGACGCCGGAACCGGCCGAAATGAACAGATATTTGGCCGCCGGATGGCTGTGCAGCGAGAAATCGCCGGTCGGCCCATAGGCCTTCACATGGACGCCGGGCTTCAGATTGTCGAACATCCAGCGCGTGCCGACGCTGTCGGCTCGCGCTTTCACCGTCACCGCGATCGAGAACGGCCGCGACGGCGAGGACGACAGCGTGTAGGTCCGCATCAGCGGCCCGTCGGCCGTCGGCAATTCCAGCGTCACGAACTGCCCGGGTTTGTAGCGGAACCAGGTCTGATTGTCGGAGCGGAATGTGAACGTCTTCACCTGCGGCGCCTCGTCGCTGACGCCGATCACTTCCAGCACCTGCAGCCTGTCGTTCCAGGGCGCCATCTCGTCGAGATGGCGATAGAGGCCGAGATCCGTCATCGCGTTCATCTCCTTAGCCTTCAGGCGACGCTGCGCAACGCCGGGCGACCGCCTTCGGCAAGGCGCGGACCGATGAAGGAGGCGTACCACTCGACGAACTGGATGACACCGCCCTCATGCAACTCGGAATAGGGACCAGGCTCGTAAGCCGGTGACAGGATGCCGAGCGCGTTTTCCTCGACGATGCGGCGGTCCTGATCGTTGGTCTCGGTCCAGACATGGGTGAGCTCTGCCAGATCGTAGTCGACGCCTTCCACTGCGTCCTTGTGGACCAGCCATTTCGTCGTCACCGCGGTCTCGGTGGCGCTGATCGGCAGCACGCGGAAGGTGACGGCGTGATCGATGAGGATGTGGTTCCACGTGGTCGGGTAATGGTAGTGCATCAACGTGCCGATGCGGTCGGCGGCGACCCCGGCGGACAGGTTTTTCGTCACGGCGCGCTTGCCGCTCATCGTGTAGCTGACGGCGTCGCGCAGCAGCGGCGCGCGCGTTGCGCGGTATTGCCCGGCCGGATCGATCCGGAACCGGCTCGGCAGACCCGCCGCCTCGCATTTCGCCCAGTGCGCAAGCATTTCCGGATCGCTGTCGGCGCCTTGCACACCTGTCACCGTCGGCGCTTCCGGGAAAGTCTTGCACAGTTCTGGATGGTTGCCGGCGCAATGATAGCACTCGCGGTTGTTTTCCCAGACGAGCTTCCAGTTACCCTTTTCGACGATCGTCGATTCGAATGCGACCTTCGCCTCGCTCAGCCGGTGCGGCAGGAGATAGGGTTCGATCATGGCGCGCATCGGCGCGAAGTCGGCGGGCTCCTTTGCCAGGCAGATGAAGATGTAGCCGCCGACGCTCTCGCAGGCGACCGGCTTCAGGCCGAACTGGCTTTTGTCGAACCCTTCCGCCATCTGGCGGGCAAATAGCAGCCGCCCGTCGAGCTCGTAAGTCCACTGATGGTAGGGACAGACCAGCTTGGCGGCGGTGCCCTTGTCGGTGTTGCACACGCGGCTGCCGCGATGCCGGCAGGAGTTGTGGAAAGCGTTGATCCTTCCCTTCTGGTCGCGGACCAGCACCACCGGATAATCGCCGATCTGAACGGTGATGTAGCTGCCTGGTTTCGGCAGCTCGCAATCATGGCCGATGAACAACCAGTCACGATGCCAGATCAGCTCCATATCGAGCTTGAAATAATCGGGATCGGTGTAGAAGGGCTGCTCAAGCGAGTAGCCCTGCTTGCGGCTCTGCAGGAGCCTCAGCATGTCGTTGCGCGCATCCATGTCCTGTCCTCGCATCAAGGACTGAACTGGTGGTGATGGAGAAGAACGACCGCCACCGGCAGGGCCGGGCACGCGCCGTCCGCCTCTTGACCGCCCACCGCGATCAGTCGAGTTCAAAATGTCTCTGGCTGGTTTCCGGGCTTTGGAGTTGCCCTCGCGGGCGGTCGCAACACCTTCCCAGGCCCATGGCCCAGTGGTCTCCCGTTGCGACCTCACTCCACCACCGTTGCGGGGGCAGCGCCGGATTTCGACCGGCTTCCCAATTCTCCGCCTCATCGCGACGAAGCGGCACCTGAGATGGCCTGATCTAACCACGACGGCCGGTTTCCCGTCGGCATGAAAACGACATCGCATCCATACGGCGCGACAATGGGCGGCGTATTCATGGTGCTGAGCCTCGTCTCTTTCGCCACGCCCTCCGGCTCCGGAGGCGCTCCCTGAACGAGATTCGCGAGGGCTCCGATGGTTAACAGTATCAAAAAGTGACTATTAGCAGATTCTAAAATCGAACCGAACGGTTCGTTTCTGTTGACGGTGCGTGCAGAACGTTGTGAACGTTGGCGCTCCGACACACTTGGTGAGCCAACTGCCGAACTCACATAAGTCATTGATTAAATTCGATAAAAATATGGTCATAGGCATGCTTATGAAAACTTCAAGATGCGGATTCATAGTCCAGACGAAAAAACTTCGTGATTGGAATCCGGCGATCGGCTCACCCAAATCAGCGCTGTCCGAACGACGCGATTTCATTCCCAAGACACGCCGCTAGACGGACTGAATAAAGATACTGGAGTAGCAAAAATGAAAAAGATTGTTCTCACTGCCGCCGCCCTTCTGGCAATTTCCGGCAGCGCCTTTGCCGGTAGCGACAATTACAACGCGCAGGCTGCCAACCCGCCGGCCGCCACGGTCGACTCTTCTTACACGGCCTCGGTCCGCAAGTCCGAACCGACTGAACAGAAGCCTGTCACCACGGGCGCCGACCGCAACCTTTTCGGTAACAACTAACAGCCGACTTCGAACGGCGACGGGTTTGCCCGTCGCCTCGGTCGGATCAGGAAATTCAGGAGTACTGAGATGAAAAAGATCATTCTTGCCACCGCGGCTCTCATGGCCGTTTCCTCGGCTGCTTTTGCGGGCAGCGACAATTACGGCAACAGCGGCGTCAACCAGCCGGCTCCCGCCGTGGATACGACCCGCACCTCGTCGATCGGCAACGACTCGCCGGTCTACAAGCTGCTGAATTCGTCGCGCGACGGGCAGAAGTCAGCTCCGCAGCAGGGCAGCGACCGCGACCACTTCGGCAATCGTTAACAGCCGACCGTGATTTGAAATAGGAGCGGCGGGCCGAGGCCCGCCGCTTTTTCTTTGCCGCAGCGGCTCTGCGCTCAGGCCGCCTTCGCTTCTTCGCGATGCAGCGTGAAGGAATGGCCGTCGGCGTCGAAAATATGCAGATCGCCGGCGCTTGCGTTGAGCCGCAGTGTCTCACCGCGCTTGACCTCGACATTGCCCGGCAGCTTGGCGACCAGGGGCAGGTCTGCGCGGCCGATATCGATATAGACGAGCTGAACCTCGCCGAGCTGCTCGATATAGTCGACCTTGCCCTCGAACAGGTAATCGGAACCGGTGGCGATCGCGAGATCCTCCGGCCGCACGCCGAAGCTCACCGCCGCGCCATTCGCCGAGGCAGGCGTCGCGATCGGTACCGTCGCCTTGCGGTCGCCGACATGGCTGACCACGGTCGGATTGCCGGCCTTCTCGATCTTTGCCGGCAATATGTTCATCGCCGGCGAGCCGATGAACTGGGCGACGAACAGATTGCCGGGGCGCTTGTAGAGTTCCATCGGCGTGCCGACCTGCTCGACGACCCCGTCTTTCAGCACCACGATGCGGTCCGCCAGCGTCATCGCCTCGACCTGGTCGTGCGTCACATAGATCATGGTGGTGTTCGGCATCGATTCCTTGAGCTTGGCAATCTCGATGCGGGTGGCGACGCGCAATGCGGCGTCGAGGTTCGACAGCGGCTCGTCGAACAGGAACACTTTCGGGTTGCGCACGATGGCGCGGCCAATGGCGACGCGTTGGCGCTGGCCGCCCGACATCGCCTTGGGCAGGCGATCGAGATATTTGGTGAGCTGCAGGATTTCCGCCGCCTGCCGCACCCGCTTGTCGATCTCGGCCTTGCTTTCCTTGCCGATCTTCATCGAGAAGGCCATGTTGTCGTAGACGGTCATGTGCGGATAGAGCGCATAGGACTGGAACACCATGGCGATGCCCCGCTTCGACGGTGGCACGTCATTCACCACCTCGCCGTCGATCTTCAGTTCGCCCCCGGTGATCTCCTCGAGCCCGGCGATCGACCGCAGCAAGGTCGACTTGCCGCATCCCGACGGTCCGACGAAGACGATGAACTCGCCCGATTTGATGTCGAGGTCGATGCCGTGGAGAATATTGAGGTTGCCGTATGATTTCCTCACCTGGTTGAGCGTGACATCGGCCATGGTTCTCTCCTTCCGTTGATCTCTATCTGCAAGTTCAGTCGATGCGCCCGAACCAGGCGCCGTATCCGCCGAGGCGGACCGGCCCGCTGCCAGTCTGTCCCGAAAAGCCATGTCCGGGCAAGGGCTTCAGCGAGCCTTGGCCGAGATCGACCTCGGCGGGCTTGCTGCCGAGGTTGAAGGCGCAGACGATCCGCTCATTGCCCTCGCGGCGCGTGAAGGCGACGGTATCGCCATCGCTTTCGATGAAGTCGATATCGCCCTTGCCCAGCGCCGGATGCTGGCGCCGGAAGGCGAGGAAGCGGCGGTAATGCTCGAGCAGCGAGCTTGCGTCGCCCTGCTGCACGTTGACGGCCTGCGACAGGTGCCTGCCAGGCACCGGCAGCCAGGGCTTGGCG
>NZ_RZSB01001109.1:0-1327 GCF_004023285.1 Mesorhizobium sp. M2A.F.Ca.ET.067.02.1.1 | reverse complement strand
CCAAATGCGCCGCAACTGCCGGCGATGATGTCGCGCCTCTCCTCGAACGCGGCAACGGCGAGCTCGTCGTCGATGCCCATCAGCCTCGAGAATCCGACGGCGTCGATCGAAATGATTGTCGCAAGCTGACGGGTGTAATTCCGTTCAGCCATGATCGAGCCCCCAGTCCCCGCTTCCAGTCCAGAACAGGCGACCTGCGCTCAAAAGAAACGCGTCGCCGTCTGCCGATGGATATCCCCGGCAGGTCCGGCGCGCAGTTGCCACCCTGTTATGACCAGAATTCTATCAGGGTCTTTCCGAAAGCTCTACCAAGAACAGCTAATATGGCGAACGCCCTGCCCAACGCATGGTTAGTCATTCGTTATACCGGAAGGCACATCCGCATCGTGCCGTAACCCATTGAATCACGCGCCCTTTTGTCCTCAGGCAATGTTGGATTTGGCTGCTGACGGCCGAAGATCGGCCACGTCGAGCCAGGCTTCACAATGCGTTATTTTCACGCTACGGAACCAACATGCCCGCGTGCTGGTTTCTGACGGCACCCAGGCCCATATGAAACTTGGCCAATTACGCGATTTGAGGGCTCTCATGCGCACTGTTGTTTTAGCAACCGGTATCGCGGCCTTCCTTGCCGGCGGATCGGCCCTTGCGGCGGACGACCAGCCACTGCCGCCGCAAAATGCCAAGAAGCTGTCGGAGATCATTGCCAAGGTCGAGCACCGCACCGACTTCCGCTATGTGAAGGAGGTCGATTGGGATAGCGACGGCTACACCATCACCTACTACACCACCGACAAGGCCAAGGTCCAAATCACCTACGACCCGGTGACCGGCGAGCCCAAATAGGCCGCGTCGCCTCCCCGCCTTACGCTCCGCCCCGTCTACTGAAGCACATAGGCCCCCGCCCGGTTTCACACACTGTGCCTTGGCGCTGGACACTCCTGTGCCACGCGCAAAGAACCGGCCCCTTGCATCGTCACAACTTTGGTGGCTGACTGCCCCTCACTGATTGCGGGCACGGGGGTGCATGGGCAATGATCGGCCACGTCCTGAAGCGCATCCTCATGGTGCTCGTCGGCTATCTGGTCGCGGTGCTTGCTGGGTTGATCGCGGTGGTGGTGATCTACGCCATATTGAGCTCGCTGCCCAATGCGCCGGGCTACTTCGGACTTATGGAATTCACCCCCGTCGCCGTGCTGGTCGTGCCGCCGCTCGGCATGTTTGTCTACTTCCTGACGATCATCCTGACGGGTATGCAGACGCTGGTCTTCGCCTTGATCGCGGAGTTCTTTTCGCTGCGCAGCTTCTGGCTGCACATGGTCTTCGG
>NZ_RZSB01001108.1:0-1328 GCF_004023285.1 Mesorhizobium sp. M2A.F.Ca.ET.067.02.1.1 | reverse complement strand
CACCTCTTCCGGCCAGTGCTGGTCGCTGACCACCTACTGCCCTGTGCCCGGCCCGGTGCCGGCCTCGCCGGCCAATCGCGACTACAAGCCCGGCTTTGCCGCAGCGCTCATGCTGAAGGACCTGAAACTGTCGCAGGAAGCCGCGCAGGGCGCGGGCGCCGTAACCCCGCTCGGTGCCGAAGCCACTCAGCTTTATGCGCTATTCAACGCGCAGGGGCATGCCGGCATCGATTTTTCCGGCATTATTAATTTCCTGCGCGGCAATAAGCGGTAAGATACTGACTTTAAAAGGCTATTTGAGATATTTGCCAGCGCGAAGCCGGCAAATTTAGATTTGCTTAAGGTCTCGCTAACCCACCGGTAACGATGTGCCTTTAAAACGGATTGCGAGGCGGACAGCGCGTCCGCCCGGCGCTCCGGATCAGGTCTCGCGTACCGGAGCCCGTAAGTTTCGCAAGTATCCTCGTCGCGAAACGCCATGCGTATCTGGCAAAGCCGCGTTCCCATTGGGGCGCGGTTTTTGCGTTTTGGAGGCATCGCGCACAGGAATGGACCGGGCGCCCATCGGGAGCGCCCGGACAATATCCCCTCAGCGCTTTCGCAAATCGGTATCCGCGAGATCGAGCGCCTTCGCGATCCGCTCGCAGGCCATGTCGATCGTGTCGCGCGTCCAGATCAGCGGCGGCGAGAGAATCATCGTGTCGCCGGTGGCCCGCAGCATCATGCCGTTCGCGATCGCGTGGTCGCGCACGACGACCGCCGCACTTCCCGACGGCAGATAGCGTTCCTTGGTCGCCTTGTCCTTGACGATCTCGATCGCGCCCATCAGGCCGATCGAACGCACCTCGCCGACCAGCCTGTGCCCGGCGATCCTCTCCTGCAGCGCCTGCGCGAAATAGGGACCGGTGTCGTTCTTGACGCGCTCGACCAAGCCTTCCTTCTCGATGATCTCGAGGTTCTTCAACGCCACCGCGCAGGCCACCGGATGACCGGAATAGGTGTAGCCGTGATAGAACTCGCCGCCCTTTTCCACCAGCGTGCTGGCGACACGATCGCCGACCAGCAGCGCCGATAGCGGCTGGTAGCCCGAGGTCAGCGCCTTGGCGGTGGTGATGGTGTCGGGCTCGATGCCGAAGGTCTGCGCCGCAAACCATTCGCCGGTGCGGCCATAGCCGGTGATCACTTCGTCCAGCATCAAGAGCACATCGTATTTGCGGCAGATGCGCTCGACTTCCGGCCAGTAGCTCATCGGCGGGATTTTTACCCCGCCGGCACCCATCACCCGCTCGCCGGTGAAGGCGGGCACCTTTTCGGCGCCCGCCTCGAGG
>NZ_RZSB01001107.1:0-1331 GCF_004023285.1 Mesorhizobium sp. M2A.F.Ca.ET.067.02.1.1 | reverse complement strand
GCCTGTTGGAGCACCTTCGCGCCCTTATCCTCGAGCTGGGCAAAGGCTTCGCATTTGTTGGGAGCCAATATCACCTCGAGGTGGGAGGTCAGGACTATTATGTCGACCTATTGTTCTATCATTTTCCGGCCCCTATGGGACCGAGCGTCACCGTCCTGCTTCCTTGATCCCTTGCCTTCCCTTACAATCTCCGGACACAGAGGAGTTCCGCCATGAGCGAAGACGCCTTCAACATGTCGATCCGCAAGTTCCTGAAGGAAGTCGGCGTCACCTCCCAGCGCAATATCGAGGAGATGGTGCGTGAAGGGCAAATCGGCGGCGAGAAGAAGTTGAACGTCCGCATGACGTTGACGGCGGAAGGCACTGGCCTCAACCACGTGGTGGACGGCGAGATCGAACTTCCATAAGCCGGGCGAAGCGACCTAGACTAAGGTTAAGGGATAGACGTCTGGAATCGGAATGTGATTCAAGATCGGGATATTGATTCGACCCGATATTGTGGATCACTGGTCGGAGGTGCAGATGCACTTGCCGGCTGGGTTTGAACTCGCTGCGCTTGTCGCATCCGGACGGCTCCGCATTCGACCTCTTCGCGGCGCTTGCTGCCCAGACTGAGCAGGAAGGCGAGGTCAGCGTTCGTATCGACGAAGGCACCGGTGAGCGGCTGATCCTGCGACTGGTCATTCGGCGCGAGCGCCCTGAGCAAGCGCAAGCTGAGCAGGAGCGCCTGCTCAAGGCGGCCAAGAAGCGTGGCAAAAAACCGACCCTCCAAACAGTCGGACCGGTTGATGATATGCTTAACCTTGCGCACATGACCCTTACCCTCTCGCCGTGAAGACCGGACGATCGCTCCGCAATCGCCGTAGGGAGAGGGGGGCGTCGGCGTCGCGGCTGGCCAAGTTTTGGCTTTGGCCGGATGTGGTGCTGGCCTAGAATAAAGGCTTCAGCGATGTCCTACTTGGAACACAGTCGTCATGCAAAACAGGCCGAACTCGTCACTTGGCTGATCGGACCAGCGCGGCGGGATTGTTCCCCCGAAGCGATCGTCGGCGGACTATCGGAACGGCTGGTCGCGGCCGGGGTTGCGCTCAAACGTGTGCGTATCGGGCAGCGCCTTTCCAATCCGATGATCGGTGTGTGGGGCGTCATCTGGACCCGCGGCGAAGGCGCGGTGCTCTATACGCGGCCGCGCACAACGTTCTCCACGCCGTTCTACTACGGCAGCCCGTTCCAGGAGGTGATCGAGCAGCGCCGGAGTGTGCGGCACTCCCTCGAACACCTCGGGCCCGACGCCATAGCGTCTATGTCGAGCTCGCCGAGGCGGGGAATAC
>NZ_RZSB01001106.1:0-1343 GCF_004023285.1 Mesorhizobium sp. M2A.F.Ca.ET.067.02.1.1 | reverse complement strand
CGTTCATTCGACTCACCCAACAACCCCAAATTTGGCGCCTATATATTCGGGGACAAGAGCCCGCACAAGCGGTATCGACGACAGTTTCACGCAATTGTTAGTCTCGCATCGGCAGCTCCGGCAACGACGTTGTTTCAACGGCATAAAACGAATTCGCATATGATTCGTTGCAGGTGCTCGCGCCGGCCATTGTGCATGACGTGGTTCTGGTGACTAATCGCGCTTTGCCTGTCAGGCAGCGCCATGGGGGAAACGGTTGAGCAGACTTTATCTGTTGCGGCATGCCAAGGCCGGCTGGGCGCTGCCCGGCGTGCGCGATTTCGACCGCCCGCTCGACGAATCAGGCAAGGCTGACGCCGAAGCGATGGGAGAGGCCATGCGGGCCCGCAACTACGTGCCTGACGTCACGCTTTGCTCCAATGCCAAACGGGCAAGGCAGACGCTGGAAGGCCTGGCGGGGCGCACCGACACCGGCCGGGTGCTGTTCTTCGACACGCTCTACAGCGAGGATGCGTCCGGCTATCTCGACATCATCCGCAAGAACGCCGGCGCCGACCAGCTTCTGGTGATCGGCCACAATCCCATGACCGAGGATCTGGCCATGGCGGTGTCGGGCGACGGCGACGAGGCGGCGCGCGGCATGATGAACCACGGTTTTCCAACCTCCGGCCTCGCCGTGGTGCGCTTTCCCGGCAATCTTGCCGAAGCGGCGCAGGGGAGCGGCTACCTCGAAGCCTTTCTCACGCCCGCCGATCTCTGAGGCCATTTCAAACGCCCGGCCCAGCGCCTATATCGGGCGCGGACGCGCAACCAGAGGCCTGATTTGGCATCATCGCTGACGACTTTCACCGACGAGGCAAGGATTGCGCTCGACACGCTGTCGGGCCGTGCCGCCGGGCTCTTCTCGCCGTCATTGCGTCTTGGCGTCACCGGACTTTCCCGCGCCGGCAAGACGGTGTTCATCTCAGCCCTCGTCCACAACCTTATTCATGGCGGACGCCTACCGCTCTTCGAAGCGCAGAAATCCGGCCGCATCGCCCGCGCCTTCCTTGAGGAGCAGCCGGACGATGCCGTTCCGCGTTTCCAGTACGAGGACCATGTCGCGGCTTTGGTGAACGACCGCGTCTGGCCGGACTCCACGCGCGCCATCTCGGAACTGCGGCTCACCATCGAATATGAGTCGGCTTCCGGCTGGAACCGGTTGTTCTCAGCCGGAAAACTGTCCATCGATATCGTCGACTATCCCGGCGAATGGCTGCTCGACCTGCCGCTGCTCGGCAAATCCTTCGCCGATTTTTCGCGCGAGTCGGTCGAGCTGGCTACCCTGCCCGTCCGCTCCGACC
>NZ_RZSB01001105.1:0-1343 GCF_004023285.1 Mesorhizobium sp. M2A.F.Ca.ET.067.02.1.1 | reverse complement strand
CGGCAATAGCGGCGGAAACAGCGGAAACGGAAGCGGCAACAGCAGCGGGAACAGCGGGAACAGTAACGGCAACAGCAGCTCGAGCAACAGCGCCAGCCAGGCAAGCGCCGCCGATGTCGACAGCCACGTGAACGCGGCGACCGGCGATAAGGTCGAGGCCACCGCCGGCAGCATCCAGGTCACGCACCGCAACGGAATGAAGGAGACGATCGAGAAGGGCCGGTTCAGGATGGAAGACAAATACGGACGCACCATCGTCGACCGCAAGGCCACCATGGCCGATCTCAATCGCCTGAAGAGTTTGTGAAAGCACAGTTTGTGAGAGCGAGGTTTTATCCGGATTAGATCTTAAGGGACCGAAGGTCAGCGCTGCAAAATCAGGTTGCCACCTTTTGCTTCGTCTCTACGGTCCTGATCGTCTTGCGATGGAATCTGGCTACTCACCTTACCCCCGCCTCCGTGCGGGGGTAATTTTTTCAAGCTGCGGCGATTGCTGCTGTTGCGACATTGGTCACCCATGGCGGCGGAAATGGTCTGATCGGCCGGAGCATGGGTCGTGGGCCGCTTTCGTCGCGTCGGAGGAATGTGATCCTTGCCTCCGTCAAGCGACCGGTTCCGCGGTGCTCGTGCCGAGAGCGGACCTTCGGCAAACCGAGGTGGAACCGGCAAGAAGGAAAAGAATGCGCCAACCCGCCCGCAAAAGGCTAGCCGACCTCTCGCTGCGCCTCGCTGTCGCGCTGGCGGTTGTGGTCGCGCCCTGCCTGCTGGCGCCGGGCAACGTGACAAAGCTCTTGTCCGCCGCCTACGCCGGCAACGGCAATAGCGGCGGCAACGGCAATGGCGGCAATTCGGGTTCCGGCGGCGGTTCCAACTCCGGCTCCGCAGGTGGCTCCAATTCGGGCTCCGCCGGCGGCAATTCCGACAACAGCAATGCCGGCGGGGGCAACCCCAATGCGGGACCAGGCAACAACAGCGGCAAGGGCCATGCCAATCCCGGCGGCAAGAACAGCTATACCAACGCGGCAACCGGCGACACGCTCTCGATCGACGGCAACAAGATCACCGTCGTCCACCGCAACGGCATGAAGGAAGAAGTCCAGAACGGCCGTTTCGAGATGACCGACGCGCAAGGCCGCACCATCATCGAGCGGCAGGCGACGGAGGAGGATCTGAATCGTCTGCTGAGCTTGTGAGGGCCGGGAAAGGCTACCCCCTTTATCCGATACCCTCGCATGTCACCCCCGTCCCTTGAGGCGGGGGTGATTTGCGCTGGGGGAGGGGAACTGGGGAATTGAGGAGGGGAATTGAGGAATTGAAGAAATGAAGAACTGAAGAAAGGGGAT
>NZ_RZSB01001104.1:0-1345 GCF_004023285.1 Mesorhizobium sp. M2A.F.Ca.ET.067.02.1.1 | reverse complement strand
TCCTTGCGCTTCCTGATTGTGGAGCCCTTTCAGCGGGTGCCATAGGCCTGATCGAGCAGTCCGCCTGCGGCGAAATGCTCTTTCTGAACCTTGTCCCAACCACCGAATACCTCCTCCACCGTCAGCAGGCGAACGTCCGGGAAGTCGGCCTTGTGCTTGGCGGCGACCGTCGCATCGCGAGCCCGCAAGCCGTTCTCGGCGGCAATCTCCTGGCCATCCGGCGTGTAGAGGAAGTCGAGATAGGACTTGGCGAGATCGCGGCTGCCATGATCGTCGGCGACCTTGTCGACGATCGCCACCGGGAACTCGGCCAGCAGGCTGACCGAAGGGGTGACCTGCTCGAACTTGTCGTCGCCATATTCCTTGCGGATGCCGCGCGTCTCGGACTCGAAGGTGATCAGCACGTCGCCGATCTCACGCTGGACGAAGGTGGTGGTGGCGGCGCGGCCGCCGGTGTCGAAGATCGGAACGTTGTTGAAGAGCTTGGTGATGAACTCCTTCACCTTGGCATCGTCACCCTTGAAGGCCTCCTTGGCGTAAGCGGTGGCGGCGAGATAGGTGTAGCGCGCATTGCCCGATGTCTTCGGGTTCGGGAAGATCACCTGCACGTCGTCACGCACCAGGTCGTTCCAGTCCTTAATGTGTTTCGGGTTGCCGGCACGCACCAGGAAGGACGGCAGGGAATAGAAGGGCGACGCGTTGTCCGGAAAATCCTTTTGCCAATCGGCCGAGACGAGGCCCTTCTTGACCAGGAAGTCGACGTCGGTGACCTGGTTGAAGGTGACGACATCGGCGGCAAGACCTTCGGCGATGGCGCGCGCCTGCGCCGAGGTGCCGGCATGCGACTGATCGATGGTGACGCCGGGATGCTTGGCGACGAAGGCCTTGTTGATGTCGACGAACAACTCGCGGCCGACGTCATAGGATGCATTCAAGAGTTTGTCGGCCGACCAGGCTTGGGAGGATGCGAGGACGAGACCGGCAACAGCCGCGATGCCGAGCAATAGACGCTTCATGAAAACAGGCTCCTTGGAAATGAATGAAGCTATAGCGAGACCATAGTCGGGAATGCCTGAAGCGACGAGGCACGCGCTCCGACAGGCCGGGAAGGGTCTAGAAAATATCTCGCCGAAACAGCTCTTTGCTAGGATTTTCTTCCAAGCTGACTCTTGAACAGCGCCAGACTGGGGCACTGGAGCAGGAGCAGGGCCAAAGGTAGCTCAGGCGGTGGGGAAAAGCTTCCAGCGCCGCGGCCTGAAGGCGACGCGGCTCTTCTGCGCGGCGGGATGGTCGACCGGAAGCTCGATCTCGACGCGCTGGCGCTCGCCGCCGATCTCCAGCTCGA
>NZ_RZSB01001103.1:0-1352 GCF_004023285.1 Mesorhizobium sp. M2A.F.Ca.ET.067.02.1.1 | reverse complement strand
GTGCCGGCGAAACCGATCCGCGAGCGCTTCGACCGCCGCACCGCCGAGCGGTACCAGGCCTTAGCCTGGTGGGACTGGGACCATGCAACACTGCGCGCCGCGCTCGACGATTTCCGAGAGCTGTCGGCCGAGGCGTTTTTGGAGAAATACGGCGGCTGATTTCGGTGAATGGTGAATGGTCAATAGCGAATGGTAACGACGCCCTTCTTTCTCACCATTCACCATTCACCATTCACCATTCACCATTCACATCCTTGACACATGACTCGGACAAGAGCCGATCTCCCCAGGAGATCGCCATGCTCGACACAGTCAGACCTTCGCTCGCCGGATTTTTCGAAGGTACCGACCCGGCTCTGCCCACGCATCTCGGTACCCGTTACGACACAGCCGGCAACTTCCTCCCTGAACCGGGCAACACGGTCGTCTGCCATCTGGTCAAGGGCTCGCCTTCCGAAGCGGCGATCATCGAGGTACGCGAGCGCATGCTTGCCATGCCGGATGCCGATCGGCTCGCCTTCACCCCCATCTCCAGCCTGCATATGACGCTCTTCCAGGGCATCATCGAATACCGGCGTCGCCTTCCCTACTGGCGGTCGGACGTGCCGCTCGACACCAGCATCGACGATATGACCCGCCTCTATCTCGAGCGCCTGCAAGGCTTCGAGGGCCACGGTCCCTTCAAGGTCAAGATTGTCGAAGTCGTGCCGACGGGCCTCACCGTCGCCGGCGCCACTGAGGAGGATCGCCGGATCCTGAAAGCCTGGCGCGATGCGCTTTCGGTGCCGTTCGGTTACCGCCATCCGGACCACGACACCTATGTCTTCCACATCACCTTCGCCTACCAGATCCGCCGCCTCGCCGACCAGCGGGCCGCGGCCTGGCAGGAATTGTTCGACGACTGCTTGTCATTCCTCAAGCGCGAAGCTCAGGTGATCGAGCTGAAGGCTCCGGCCTTTTGCAGCTTCAAGGACATGAAGCATTTCGAGGAATTGCTGGTGCTTGGCTAGTGGTTCTGCGCAGGGATTGTGGAAGTTGCCGCTTGTCGGCGGGCAAGGTTTCACCGTTCCTTTGCGTGAAATCAGCACAAACGCCGGGGATTGGCTGAAGCCCTCCAACCTCGTCATCCCTGGGCGAAGCAGCCGCGAAGCGGCGTCGCGGAGACCCTGGGATCCATTCCGTGACCCTGATCGAAGCGTGCAGCGGAGCAGAATTCTGCTCCGCGGCAGCGCTCATGCGTCACGGAATGGATCCTCGGGTCTGCGCGCGTTGCTGCGCTCCTTGCTCCGCCCGTGGATGACGACGGGAATGGGCGTTTCAGCCAATCTCCAAGGTATGCCGCTGCCCAACAC
>NZ_RZSB01001102.1:0-1354 GCF_004023285.1 Mesorhizobium sp. M2A.F.Ca.ET.067.02.1.1 | reverse complement strand
CCGCCCGGTTGAGACCCTTTCCAGCCCGCGCGATGGCCGCCATGAAGAACAGATGGTCGTTCTTCGACGGCGCCAGGCGATAGGCGTCGACCGGAAAACCATTGTAGACGAAGGTCTTGCGGCCGTGCAGCTCGGCATGGCGGGCGCTGATGAAGCTCCAGTTCGGCTGCGGCCTCGGATAATCCGGCAGATGGCCGCGCTCGGTATTGAGCGTCGGAAAAGGGACTTCCACCTTCCAGGCGTGGAGATGGACGATGTCGGTGTCCTTGGGAACAGCCGCGCGGCACTCGTCATTGGTGACCGCGTGGCGAACCTCGCACATCGGATGCGACGATCCCGGACCGGCGATCAACGTCACCTGATGCCCCATCTTGACCATTTCCGTGGTCAGCCATTCGACCTGCCGCTGGATGCCGCCATAGCCCTTGCACGGAATAAGGCCCTGGGCCGCGAGTGTTATACGCATTTGGTCTCCACGCTCATATCAGCGGTGGTCACTCACTTACGAGAGCGATCCCGCCGCCGCTTCAGTTCTTCATCGGACGGCGGCGTGTATCTCCACATTTCTTTAGAATTAAGGGCCCCCATCATCTCACCAAGTTTGCCCACCCCGATCCTGGCTGCGTCGACTAGGTGACCGCTAACCATCAAGCCGCCCTCTGGCTTTGCAACCAAAATATAGTCCCCAATCGTAAGAAACGGTGGTCTGTTATGATAATCAAAATCAGTAAATTTATAGGCGTCCGACAAGCAAATTCTTACCTCGTCGTTGAACTTATATCTACTAATTGTGTACATTATCCAATCATCAAGGTCTTTCCTTTCCCATTTTTTTACAGCTGAGTGCTCGTCGAGCCTTTTCTCGAGAAACCGCATTATTGAATAGTGCAGATCTTTACCCATTTCCCTGCCTCAATATGGCTGAGTCGCTCAAGAATTGAGTTATATCGTTTCGTTGAGTTGCATGGAACGATTGAATGTGAAGGGGAATCCCAAACCTACATCTGAACGATCGGCAGGTATCCATCAAAAAGTTGTATTGGTCCCACGCGGAAAAGACGACCACAACATCCACGTCTCCGAGATTGCGAGTTGGCGTCAAAATCGAACCAAAAAAATAAAAGTTTACAACCTCGACGTTGCGCCGGAGTGCCCTCTCAATCCATAACTTCATCGTTATTTTGTCATGCATGGTGATGAATTAATTCGACTACTGCTCTTGGGAATTGATGATTCCGGTAGTCTACCCTTTCGTCCGCGACATGCGATTCAAACGCGTCAATATGCGAAAGCCACTGGTCGAAAAGAAATTCATCAGCTTCAGGAATGACGTTCTTCGCTTTTAGTATAATAT
>NZ_RZSB01001101.1:0-1355 GCF_004023285.1 Mesorhizobium sp. M2A.F.Ca.ET.067.02.1.1 | reverse complement strand
ATCATGGCTCGTTTCAAGATCGATCTGCGCGCCGGCGCCTTTCGCAGCGTGCTCGGCTTCACGTTCAGCCACTGGCGGCGCCAGCCGTGGCGGCTTTCGCTCATCATGGGCGCATTCCTGCTCTCGACGCTGGCCGATGTGCTGACGCCCTTCTATTCCGGCCGCCTGGTCGACGCGGTCGCAAGCGGCGCCGGGACCGATGAAGTCGCCTGGAACGCGGCGACGACCGCGTTCTCGATCCTGATGGCGTTGGCGCTGGCGGGCGTCGTGCTGCGCAATATCGCCTTCCTGTGGATCGTCGAGCTGACGCTGAAGATGATGTCGGACATTGCCGCCGACGCCTTCCATCGGGTGCAGCGGTTCTCGACGGACTGGCACGCCAACAGCTTTGCCGGATCGACGGTGCGCAAGATAACGCGCGGCATGTGGGCGCTGGACCTGCTCAACGACACGATCCTGATCGCGCTGCTGCCATCGGTCGTCATGCTCGTCGGATCGACGCTGCTGCTCGGCTGGTTCTGGCCGCTGATGGGGGCTGTCGTGGCGGCCGGCTCGGTGCTGTTCATCGCCGTCACGGCGATGCTCTCGCTCGGCTATGTCGCGCCCGCCGCGCGGCTCGCCAACAGCTGGGACACGCGGCTGGGCGGCGCGCTGGCGGATGCGGTGAGCTGCAATGCCGTCGTCAAAGGCTTTGGCGCGGAGGCCCGCGAGGAAGCGCGGCTGGCGCGCGTGGTCGCCAAATGGCGGCTGCGCACCGGCCGCACCTGGATGCGCGGCACCGCCAACGGCACCACGCAAGGAGCGCTGCTGCTGGTCATCCGGGCAGCGGTGATCGGCCTTGCCCTCATCTTATGGGCCTGGGGCCAGGCGAGCGCCGGCGACGTCGCTTTCGTGCTGACCTCGTTCTTCGTGCTGCAGGGCTATCTGCGCGACATCGGCACGCATATCCGCAACCTGCAACGCTCGGTCAACGACATGGAGGAACTGGTCGACTTCCAGTCCGAACCGCTCGGCATCCAGGACCGGCCCGGAGCTCGGCCGATCCGGATCACCGATGGGCGCGTCGCCTTCGACAAGGTGACGTTCCACTACGGCAACCATCTTCTGCCGCTCTACCGCGATTTCTCGGTCGACATCGCGGCTGGCGAGCGCATTGGACTGGTCGGGCATTCGGGCTCGGGCAAGACGACCTTCGTCAAGCTGATCCAGCGGCTCTATGACGTGAATGCCGGGCGGATACTGGTTGACGGGCAGGACATCTCGCAGGTCGAGCAGGCGTCGCTGCGCAGCCAGATCGCCATCGTCCAGCAGGAGCCGATCCTGTTCCACCGCTCGCTTGCCGAGAACATCGCCTA
>NZ_RZSB01001100.1:0-1361 GCF_004023285.1 Mesorhizobium sp. M2A.F.Ca.ET.067.02.1.1 | reverse complement strand
CGCGTGGATGGACGGGCAAAGGTCACTGGAGCAGCTCGCTACGCGGCAGACTTCAATCAGCCGGATCAGCTATATGCCGTCATAGTTAGCGCAAGCGTTGGTCTTGGTCGCATCACAGACATCATGGCGGCCGAGGTGGAAAGCATGCCGGGCGTCAAGGCGGTGATCACTCACCGCAATTCGCCTCAGCTTCCGTATCTGCCGCACAAGGCTGTCATCGATCCGGCGGCGGGCGAGCGGTTGCATGTGCTGCAGGACGAGATAGTGCGCTTCTATGGCCAGCCGGTAGCCGTCGTCGTCGCCGACACGCTTGATGACGCGGAACACGCTGCTGCAGCACTACGCATTCAATATGATTCCAGCCGGCCCTTGGTCGATCCCACGGATCAGCTGGCCGAAAGGATCGCTCCGAGTGCGGGCCGCGCGGACAGATCGCGCGGCGACGCCGACCGCGCGCTCACGGAAGCAGCCTACAAGATCGATGCCGTCTATGAGATTGCACGAGAGAACCATAACCCCATGGAGCCGCACGCGACTATCGCGGCATGGGAGGGCGAGCGGCTCATCCTCTGGAGCAAGACGCAATACATCGCCAATGAGCGGGCGGAGATTGCTGCCGTCTTCGGGCTGCCGGTAGAGAGCGTTCAGGTGAACTGTCCCTTTATTGGAGGTGCCTTCGGCACCAGTTTGCGGACATGGCCACATGTGACGCTCACCGCACTTGCGGCTCGGCATGTCCGACGCCCTGTGAAGCTGGTGCTTACGCGCAAGCAAATGTTTTTCACCACCGGGCATCGGCCGCGCACGCAACAGAGGGTTGCGGTGGGAGCGAACTCGGAGGGTAAGCTTGCAGGTATCCTTCACGAGGGTGTCGGTGAAACGAGCCGGTACGAGCAGTTCGAAGAGGCGCTGACAGCGGTCACCGAATACATGTATTCGTGTCCCAACTTGCGTACTCAGTACCGGCTGTCACCGCTTGATACGGGCACGCCTAACCACATGCGCGGCCCAGGAGAGGCGAGCGGCATCTTCGCTCTCGAAAGCGCCATGGATGAGCTCTCCTACGCGATGAGCATTGACCCCATAAAGCTTCGGCTGCGTAACGAGCCGTCCATTGACGAAGCCCAGGGCAAGCCTTTTTCCAGTCGCTCGTTGACGCAATGCTATCAGGTGGCGGCTCAACATTTCGGCTGGTCACGCCGAAATCCGGAGCCGCGATCGATGCGCGACGGTCGTCTTCTGATCGGGATGGGGGCAGCGTCGGCAACATACCCCGCATTCCAGGCGCCGGCTAATGCCCTCGTCCGGCTGATGCCCGACGGTTCAGTGGAAGTCGAGGCCGCTGCCAGCGACATGGGGCC